>CAZRBD010000075.1:0-18691 GCA_964598265.1 uncultured archaeon | reverse complement strand
CATGGCTTATCCTCACCCAAATAGCAGTCGGGTCCGGCAGGATCAACCGGAATTATGTATTAGAAGTCTTTTGCATGACACTAAAATCTTATTGGAATTTTTCTTACTAGGGTCTTAAAACTTACTTCAGTTACATTTGTTACAATAGTAACTACATTTTTTCTTCCGCATCTTTGATTTAACTCTTCACTTAACGGTTTTTTACCGTAATCCAAGCTTACACCGGTAAAGATACGGTTTGACACAATATTTATAAAAGTAGAATATATTATAAATTTTTTTGTTTACCAATGCAAGGCAATAAGCACTTTATAAATTTTCGTAGTTTAAAAATCTTTTTTAAAACACATAGATAACATTTCAAAAATAGATTATAAAATTTAAAATGCATTTAAAAGAAAAAATTGGAATCCATTTAGATCAGATTAAACAACTTAAAGGAGTAGAAAATGCTGTTCTAACTCAACGTGATGGAAATCCAATTCAATCAACTGGAGTATGGTTTTCTAAGGATGAAATCTTTAACGTTAGTTCTGCTACAAGTGCAATTTTTAACGTTGGAATACATCTGCATCCATATGATTTAAAATATATTCTTATTGAAGGTAAAAAGGCTAAGATTCTCATTGCACCCTTGAACAGCCCCTTACATGCATCTTTAAATAAAATTTTAGAAGTTCAAGGTATAATTGAGAGTAATCATGAATTTTTTATAGCAATAACTGCTCAACCAAATACCAATCTAGGTGGGATTTTCTTACAAACAAATGAATGTTTAAAAAAAATTAAAACAACCCTAATTACGTCAGGAGAATCTTTTAAACCTCCTTTAATTCAGTTCAATACTCAAAAAATCCAAAACATAATAGAGAGTTTCAAAGTTAAAGAAAAACAGGATTTTAATTTAAAACTTTCTTCATTTTCATTAAGCATTTCTAAAAATACTTCGGTCAAATTGAGAAGAGTTTTAGACAATATATCCCTTACGATTCCAGATTTAAAATATGCATTTGTAACAATTGAAGGAGGTTTTATAGCGTCAAAAGTCTTGAAGAATTTTGATTTGGATTCTGAGGAGTTAGATAAAATTTCAGCTATGAGTTATTCTCTTTTCCAAACCGCTAATAGGTGTGCATGGTTACTTAAAAAAATGCGAGCAGAGAGAATATTACTTGATTGTCAAAATACTTTTCAATTTATAGATGGTGTGGGAAAAGCCATATTAAGTATTGAAATTGGAAAATTAAGACAAAAATTAGGACTAATCAGACTAATTCTCCCCCAATTTTCAAAAAAAATTGATACTCTTATAAGAAAAGCGTCTCAAATTCAAGATCATGGATCTTTCGATATAAAGAGAATGTTAGGAGAATTAATAATAAAGTAATTGGTGTATTCATGAATTTCTTTAATTTTTTGGATAAATTAAAACGCAGTTATAATTCCTTAATTCTTTATTGTTTATTAGATAGAGTTCCTATAATTGTGTTAGGCGATGATTCTGAGGATATAGATAATATTTTAATTGAACTCTCTGAATTGATTCATTTTCGAAAGGATTATATCTTTTATACAGATTTTATCTCTCCAGAAGAATTTGAAAATTTAATCTCCAACGAAAATATTGATTATAATTATCAACGAGCACATATTCGATGTCCTTCAAATGTCTCATTTAAAGCGTTAAACCAATTTGAAAATATTAATTCGTGGCTTATTGGAGTAATTATTCCCAATCAAAAAGAGAAATTGTATCGACTAAAGGATTTGATTAATATTAAAACTGAGAAATTAATTTACATAACATATCTATCTGATAAACTCTCGATTGAATTAAAAGGAATTAATTTAAAATCAATAGATTTAACACTCGAAATGAATATTTTTAAAAAAATATCTATAGGCACAGAAAAGTCCATTAATAAAATGAAAAGAGTTTTGACAGATAAAATAAAAGTAAATAACCTTGATAATGACCTGGTTTCTACACTGCTAGATTTTAATGAAGAAAAAAAGGAGTTGAAGAAGAATATTTTTAAAAGAGAAATTCAAAATTTTTACTCAGGTTCAAAGCGTGCCTTTTTTATTTTATCTCGGCTGAATTTATTGAATACTATAGGATTTCACACAGGAATAGGAAGTAAAACTCTTTTTGAAACAATAGATTATGAAGATGCATCTATCGAAAGGATCATTTCTTTCATAAGCAAAGAGTGGGGAGAAGATTTTTCAAATTTAATAGAAGATAATAAAAAGAATTTTATAGGGGACAAAATTGTCTCGTTATGGGGTTAGAATTAAATATGATTTATAATTATTCTGATAAAATTCTTCAAGTTAAGATTGTCTATTATGGTCCAGCTATGTCTGGTAAAACTACATCAATTAAATCACTATTCTCCTATTTTAACAAAGAAGACAGTATAAAATCTATTGATAATTCTGTAGGACGCACACTTTTTTTTGATTTTGGAGTGTTACAGTTTAAAGGAACCGATTGGGGTATAAAATTTTTAATTTATTCTGCTACGGGTCAGGATTTTTATGCGAGTACACGTTCAGCAACACTAAAGGGTGTAGATGGTATTATCTTTATAGTAGATTCTCAGATGGAGTATTTAAAACACAATATCAGATCTTGGAAAGAATTGGAAATTTTGTTTGGATCCGATATTTATAGCATTCCTATAGTGATTTCTTTAAATAAGTATGATTTGTTTGAAAAAGAAAAGTTAGATGAAAATGAATTTTTGTCTCATATAGATTGCAGTAGGTTTAAATATCTTTCATTTCAAAAAACAGCCGCTTTAAATGGAGATGGTGTATTAAATTCATTCAATCAGATGATAAAATTTATATTTCCTCAAGTAGATTTTATTCTAAAAGTAAATAATTAAATCTACTTAATGGGTATTTTTTCTATTTTCTGATACATGTTTTTAGATATTCTTTTTACATATCCCTGCAAATAGAATTGTTTTAACAGATTTCTTGCTTTACGTTCTTCTACAGCGTCAATTCCTAAAATACTCATTAATTGAAATATAGAGAATTGTTCTGGTAAACTTTCCTTAACAGCGTTAAATAAACCCATTTTAATCTATTTAGCTATAATAAACTTATGACTTGTAAATGAAGCTAAATTTTTATAGTTTATTTAAAATTAACGAAAGTTATAAATGAGCCTTAAGGTTTTTATAAATCTCAAAGTAACTATAACATATCATCTCTATATTTAGTAGATCATCCTTGTCTAGTTTTTTTCATCGAATATTTACAACCTTAAAGCATTTTTATAACTTAAGTATAAATCTATAAAAAGATTTGAGAAAAAAGTGTTGATTTAATTTAATAACAATTCTAATTTATAACGAAATACAATGTACATCAATTAGATCTCTCGAAAATTTTTAAAGCTATCCCCAATTGGTGCTTCTCCATCGCCATATATTTGATATAGCCCGGTTCTTCTAGCACATTCAGAAAAACCTCGGTATACATTTTTTCTTTGATCATATAATGCGCAACTTGAATAAATTATTGGATTCCAAATATATAACTCATGATCTGGTTCATACCAAAGTTTTTCATCTTTTAGAACTTGTTTAAAATCTTCTTCGACGATAACTTCTGAGAGATCTTGTTTATTTAACATCACTATTAAAGGGATTTCTCTTATTAATTTCCCTCGTGTAACATTTTTTAACTCCTTGAGAGATTCAATGTTATCCTCAAAAAAATGAGTTTGTGAATCTACAGCGAAAATTACACCGTCTGTCCCCTTAAATATTTTTTTTCTTAGTGGAGAAAATCTTCTCTGACCTGCTACAGTATATACATGATAGAATACTTTACCTCTACTTTTTTGTTTTGTGGATTGAAAGATCCCCCTATCAAAATATAGTGTAGATCCACTTGCCATCGAAATTTTTGTTAAATTTCCTGTCGGCTCTATATCTTTCTCATTTTCTTTAGTGAATCTATAAAGTGTATCTACCATTGTTGTTTTTCCTGATCCTGCCATCCCCCAGTAAAGAATTTTAATATAAACTTTATGATCTGCTGTGAATCGAACCATTGAAAAATCAACCTAAAATATTAAATTATAATATGAATCAATTGTTCTTTTGAATATGATTCTTAAAGATTTTAAAATAAAAGAAATATTCTTTTAATTTTTATTAAAATATATTAATACCTATTATTATAATTTAGTATTTATATTTCCGTTATGTTAAGTAATAGACTTTTATCATTTTACTATCAAAAACCAATTTGAATATTTCGCATGAATAATTACTAAATTTCTACAAAATATTTTCCTAATCTAATCTTATAATTACACCATATAATTATTTGTTTATAATTTTCTCCTAGATAACCCTCTCTTATAATTAAGTTAATAATATCAGAATACATTATTTCTCTTTTCCCCTCTATAATCTTCTTTATTATTTTTATTAAATCGTCTAATATTTCAAAATTACGATAGGGTATTTTCTTAATTTTTTCTATAATATCAAGGCGTTCAGACATTTTTGTCATATTTTTTAATTTTAGATTCTAGGGATTTTTTATTCATGTGTTTGGTCATTATAACTCTAAAAATAATATTTTAAATCCATATTTTTTTTATTTTTTTTGTTCCCCCCCTCTCTCTCTAGGGATTGATATTCTATTTCAGAAAAACTAAATTCCTAGTGGGATGACTGATATTCCACATAATTAAAATATTTTATCCTTGTGTTAGTAAAAATAAAAAGCAGAATTAAAGGTGGTTAATATTAATCAAATCGAAAACTCTAATAGATTTTTTAAAGAATGTCCTGAATGCAGAGGAAAACTTATTATAAACAGCCATGAAAAAACGTGTAAAGAATGTGGTCTGGTAGTTAATAACCTATTTAAAGAATCTTCATTTATCTTCAATGAATCAAAGGATAGAAGTAATTTGAGCAAGCAATATGTAGCTCTAGGTGAAAGAACAGATTTTGTAGGAGGATTAGGTTCTTTTATCGATTATGAAAACTCAAAATACTTAAAAGATAAAAATGGAAGTCTAATATCTCCAAATGAGCAAAAATTATTTAGAAGATTAAAAAAAAATTACGCTCAATTTCTTAGAATAAAAAATCATGAAACTGAATATAGAGTTTTTAACATCCTAAATAAAATTTCACTTTTTCTTAACTTAAATAAAAATATTCGTAATAATGCTGCTTACTTCTATAAAAAAATTATTAAAAATGAAGAACGAGTCATTAACAATATATCTTTAATTGCATTTTGCATTTTTCTAGCAGCAAGGAAAGAAAATCACAATGCTCCAATCACGATTAACGAGATAGCGATGGCATTTCAAAGTTTTGGCCACAGAGTCAACCCAAGATTAATTTTAAGAGATGGTTTAAAGTACAAACATCATTTGAATAGTGACTCAACACCACATAAGAGCGAAGATTATCTTATTCGTTTGATAAATGCTATTATTAATCATGAAGTTTTAAAAGATAGATTGGAAAAAAAAGGAGTACTACTATCTAAAGATGAATTTCAAAATTGCCTTATATTAAAATGTCGGGAAATATTAAAAAAGTTACCATTAAGGGAGAGGGGAGGAAGAAATCCTTTCATTTTAACTGGGGCTATAATTTATTTAGCGGATAAAATATTGGCTAAAGAAAGATCACAAAAAGCAGTTTTAACTCAAAAAATTCTATCAGAAGCTACAAACATAGCGGAATACTCCATAAGAGACCATTACGTAAATCTATTAAAACCACTTTTTATGATTTAACATATTTTTTTTATTAAAAAAAAAAAAATTCTTTCCATATCTATTTTTCTCTCTCATCTAAATTCATTTATTCCTAACAAACTGTAGAGAAAGCTTATAATTACAGGAATTAAATTTTTAAAATAATTTGCATTTAGTAAAATCAGCATCAAAAATTTTAAATAAACGTTGAATTTATGCTTCTGTAGTGTAGTCCGGTCAAACTAACCTTGAATTCGATTACGAGGTAATAGGATTAAGCATTCGAGGCTCTCACCCTCGGGACCCGGGTTCAAATCCCGGCAGAAGCATTAGGTTTTATCCATTTTCTGGAAAAACTTAAAATATTTTTAGGAAATATCTAAAAGGAAAATATTATCATAAAAATATAATCCTATTACTGATTTTTCATGATCTCAGCCGGAAATTTGGATAAAATTTGAAAAAAATTTAATAATATTTTAGAATAGATTTCAATTAAGTGAATCTGGGTTACTGATTTTAATTCTTGAGTTATCCAACTTATTTTTTCAAACAATACGTTTTTCAACATATCCAAGGTCTTATTATATTGAGAATATTTCTTTTCTTCTTGCTCTTCATTAGAAATAATGTTCTCTTTGAGTACCCTTCTACTGTTTTGATCAGGTATATTTTTTACAACTAAGATTTTTTTATTACATACAGGGCAGAATGATACTCCACCTTTATTACGAAAAACAGGATTGTTACATACGGGACATGCCATGTTTAGCATAGTATTTCCAGATCTTAGAAGATCTGCCATTTTCTTAATGTCTTCGTTAATTTTTATCCCTCTCCAGTTCAATATTATTTAGATTTTAATATTACAATTGAAAATGTCCGTCTAAATTATATTATTCCTTATTTCTGATTTTTAATAGAATAACAATATATCCTGAGATTCTATTTCTCAAATGTTTTGAATCTATTTCAAGATATTTATCTAATAATTTTTTATTTGCGTTAAAATCGGTAGTAAACACATTAGGATACTTATTTATTAGCTCTTTTGATGTGTGCTTAATCAAAATTGTTCTTACTTTTCCCATTTCTATACTAAATTCTCACTTTTTTTTTATATTAGAATTAAATATTTTGTAAAATAAAATTTTTTTGGATTTGTTTTGGTTTTTATACTTTTAATTAGAGGTATTAGATGTGAAAAAAAGAGAAATTTTAATGATCTTAATATTCTTGTTTGTTGAGTTTTTCTTTTTAGCTAATTTTACAAAGGCTTATTATAGCAGGTTGAATAACTTTCAAACGGATAAAGAAAAATATTATTTTAATGAAGAGATTAAAATAAATGCTTCATGGGAGTTAAATTACAATACAAATACAGAAATAGCATTTGTACAAGTCCAAATTTTTAACATCTCCAATAAAATTATTTGGAATTCCACAGAGTTTAACGAAAATGGTAATTTTGAAGAATTTTGGATCTTAGATTTTAATGATTTAAACTTATCTCTAACTAGTTACTCGAATATTTTCTTTATACGATTTTATAGTTACTACTTTCAATTGGATTCCACAAATACAATTTTCACCTTTTTGGAGACGATTAGAATTAAAGTTATAAAACGTGAGTTAGGATGTCAATTAACGGGATTTGAAGAAATTTTAAAATATGGTGAAGACTTAAGATTTGAAGCGAAGTTTTATGATAACTCCACCACAGAGCATAAATTAGATCAAATTAATCAAACAATTCATTTTGAGATCATGTTTAATAATTTAAGTATTTATCAATATAATTATACTACAAATAAAACTGGAATGATTAGTATTTTTTTATCATCTATTCCTCATTTAAAACTCGGATCTAACAAATTAATATTTACTTTAACAAATAATATAATCTTCAATGATTCAAAATTTATCTATTATGTATTAGTTGAAAAGAATCCCGTATTTATTGATATTATGAGTTTTAAAGATAGTTTAACCAAAAACGAAGATTTGGAAATTTCATTATTCTACTATTCTACATTCAATCAAACTATAAAACCTTTAATTAACTGTAGCATTAAATTACAAATATTTGAGAATGGTACGCTTAAATTTATAGATGAATATAGAACGGATAACTTAGGGACTCTATATATAAACTTAGCTCACAACATTTTTAATTTTGATCAAAAGAAGGGGGTTTTCCTTATTAATTTAAAATTTAACGGATCAAAGCTTTTAAAGAATAAAACGCTGAATTTAAAGTTAAACATTACCGAAACTAATTATTCTAATACTCGCAACTCTCTCACTTTTAATATCTTACCAATCTCCATTGTGTTGATAATAATTTCGATAATTCTATCATTTTTTTTCATAAACAATAAAAGAAAAGGTGTAACTCCTGCTAAAGAACTAATTTTTAGGTATTAATTTCGAGAATCCTTTAACTCGACAAAATTCAATGATTTCAGTAATATGGGTTCTTTAAGGCATAAAATTCTCGGATCGATCTCATTTATTACTTTATTAATATTTGGAATTTTACAATTGATTTTAATTTGAATTTCATAATAAAAAATTAATACTCTGTACTTTATTATAAACGAATATTTTCTTAATTCACTATAAAATCCCTTTATATAATTTTATAGTCATGGAATATTTTGAAGAATTATTAAGAAAACCATCAATATTTAAAGACGAGAGCAAGCTTGACATCACTTTCATTCCAAAAAAATTACCACATCGCGTAAAGGAATTATCACTTCTATCACAGCTTTTTTTAGCTTTAATAACCAATCCAAATTCAGTATCTCGTAAAATACTAATTACGGGAAAGACAGGAGTAGGTAAAACTGTTACAGTAAAATATTTCGGTAAAATTTTAGTAGCTATTTCAGGTAAGAGGGATCTTAATATAAAATTCTTACACGTGAACTGTCGAAAGGAAAGAACAAGTTATAAGGTTTTAAATAAGATTATTCGTTTATTGGATAGTAAATTTCCAAAAAGAGGTTTCTCTTCACAAGATTTACTAGATATTCTTATCGATCTTCTTAACCATCAGGACTTACATATACTAATTGCTTTAGATGAATTAAATTATCTAATAAATAAAAATGATGATTTAATTTACTCTTTAACTAGAGTCAATGAGGGTGCTATTAGTGGAAAACAAAGGATATCATTGATAGGAATAGTAAGAGATATCATTTGTTTAAATAATCTAGATAACAGTACAATGAGCACACTCCAGAGAAATATTATAAAATTCAGCACCTATTCTAAAGAACAAATTTTTGATATATTAAAGTACAGAACTAATGTAAGCTTACATAAAAATGTAATATCTAATAAAATGATTGAGATGATATCAGATATCACCTTTAATTCGGGTGATGTAAGATACGGATTAAACTTATTATGGCGAGCAAGTAAAATTGCGGATAGTAAAAATCTAAAATACATTACTACAGATTGTATAAGATTAGCGAATCAAGATCTACTTCCATTTTCAACTTCTGATGTTTTAAATTATATGAATAATGAACAATTAACGTTTTTACTCGCAATCGTAAAGGAATTGGGTAAAGGGGATAAAATTGAAATCTCACTCTCAGAAGTTTTAAAAAGGTACTATATAATTTGTGAAAATACAAAATTATCTCCTCGATCTCATTCACAATTATGGATTTATCTACAAGAGTTTAAAAAAAATAATATAATTTTAATAAATGTTATAAGTGAGGGAATCAAAGGAAGACGGGCATTAATCAAAATCTCAGATTTAAGTTTACCCAAATTAGAAAAAAATATAATTAAACTACTAAATTCAAATGGTTTAATAATATGATCGTAAAGACAACGCAAAGAAAATATTTAGTGGAGGATTTATTAGGTTCAAGAGCTAGGGTTAAAATTTTAAAATCTTTGGCTATTAATGAAGAATTAACGATTTCGTTAATCATAAAAAAAACAAAATTGAATTATGTAAGTGTTTCAAAGCATTTGGATTATCTAAAAATATATGATTTAGTTCAAGAAAAGAAATTTGGACGAATAAAAATTTTTAGATTCAAACTAGAGAATATCAAGGCAAGAAGTTTGAAAAAATTTATAGAAATATGGGAAGGAGATTTCTAAAAAGATGAGATTTCTTTTATCGTTTATGAGTTTAAGTTTTTTAATTCTCACTTTTTTTATATTTTTATATTTTGATGTGAAATTTAGGAAAATACCTAATTATATATTTAAAATATTAATTATGTTTAGTTTTTCCTTAACCATCTTTGAATCTACAATTTATTCTCAGGGTATCACTATTTTTATGATCTTGAGATTTTTTTTTTTTTTTTAACATTTTTCCTTTCTTTTATTTTATTTTGTTTAAGAATAATTGGAGGAAGTGATGGAAAACTAATAATCTTAATATTTGTTGCTCATCCTCTAAAATTCTTAAATACACATTTAGTTTTGTCTTTTTTCGTAATATTTTCATTATTTTTTCTTTTATTAATTTTTTTTACTCTAGTACAGAATAGTTGTTATAAGGAGAAAGAATCCTTTCTTATTTTATTCTACTCCGTATATAAGTTCTCAATTTTTAAGAGATTATATCTTAGAGGCTTTTTTAAATTTTTAGATTATTTTAGCTTGCCTGATAGTCAAATTGAGAAAAATCCTATTAAATCTTTATTTATAATATATAATAATGATAAAAGGAGGACTCAAGTATTAATTCAAATTCGACCTCCTCTAACTATATTAGTGATGGTCTCATATTTTACATTATATTTTTTAATACTAGCAGTATAATTAAATAAAATCAAATTAATTATAAATTTATTAATTTTTATTTAATTATTTGAGCTTAAATATTTTTGAAGTGAAAAAATTTTTATGGAGATTGAAAAAACAAGAGAAACTTCCTGGAAAATACAATTAAAACATAATAATGAGAATGTTGAAATTACTTCAGTTGAAATCAGCGGAGAAGTTAGGATTATAAAGTTAGCACTGTTGAAGAGTAATAAATCTGTAAAAGTTGAAATGAACAAGGAGGAATTTTACAATTTTCTCTCATTAATTACTGCTTTTAAAGATGTTGTTATCGGGGAAGAACCTTTTGTAATAAATGATGATTTACGTGTATCCAAAGAAAAAAAATCTCAAATTCAAGATACTGCTAATATTAAAAGTGAACTTTACCAAATAAATCCTGATCATACTGAAGAAAACGTGGAAGATAATGAAAGTGAAGAATTAAACCCAGAAGAATGGGATCCTTGGTAAGTTTTTCTATTATAATCTATTTTTTCTGGATATTAAATTCACAAAAATCCAAGTTTAAATCTTCAAGACAACAATAATTTTCAGTAACGTTTACCCTATATAGTGCAAATTCTCCAATACCTGTGAGTATACCAGTAATGAAATAGCAAAAATATTTTGATTTATTTTCTAATTCTGAAGAAATATTATGATAGAGGTTGATAACGAGTAAATCATCGGAGATCTGTTTAGGTACAAAACGCCCCCATCCATGATTGCTCAATATATTACAAAACTGATTTATTAAATCTTCTAGAGATTTAGGTTTTAAATTCTCATCCCAATTTTGTATCAAAGTCCAACCCGTTTTTTTTCCAAGCCAGACCAATAAGGATTTTACACCTTCACCATAAATAGATGATAGAATATCAATTATTTGAGGTGGAAAAAACACAAATCGATCATTATAAAGAAGATATTTACCTTTGTTGTATTTGAGTCCCTTCAATTTTAAATTTCTCATAATTATTATCAGCTTTTTCTCTTATATAACGTTTATTAAAAATTTAAGATCTTTAAATAATTTAAGAAGAAATATATTTCGGAGATGTTAGATTTACATATCTTATTAATGGAAATATTTATTATTTTAAGCATTTATATAATTCTTTTTCTTTACTCTGTAATATCTGCGGATATGATAACAACTCTCTTATCTTTCCTATTATTTCTAATTTTGTTAATACCACTCTATCTTTTATTAGATAGAATGGAACTACAAATATATATCAGCAATTTAAAAGATGTTCCAATTTTCAAAATTTTCTTATTTTATTCGACCCTGATAAATTTATTTATTGGGATATACTTATTTGTCGAACTTGTTTATCTTTTTTTTTATGCATAGAGGTTTTAATTTTTTCCTAAATGAAGGATAAGATATTTATGAATGAAACAAAAAATGCTAAAATAAAAAGAAGAACTATGATAATGATTAAGAATAATTTATTTTGATGGTTTATAACACTTAAAAAATAATTAGACGTAATACAAACACTTGAAATAAATACGAAGAAAATTATAATTAATTGTTCTACGTCCATTAAATTATTCATCTCACTAAATAATGTGTTACTATTAAACTTTATATTTTCATTAATCAACGTAAAAAAAGGAAACATTCCAGAAATAGCTCCTAATAATATGGGTACTATAAATATGAAGAAAAAAATTTTAAACTTCTCTCCTTTAATGATGAGTTCTAATTTTTCCTCCAGGTTTTGATGTTTGGATATTATTGTTAAAATATTTAAGATTTTCTCTGATGAATAATAAGAGTTTTTATCTATAAATTTCTGAATAACGTCCAAAATTACATTATAACGTACAGATTTCATATCTATTTTTAAGAACTGTAAAATTTCATTGAAGGTGCAATTAAAATTTAGTAGACGAGATACTTGTGTTCTTATTGATTGTTTTATTAATTGCAGTCGATTAATATTTTGGTTATAAGAATTCAGGAAGCATAGTTCTGGTGAAATATTTCTTTTTAAATTAATAGCAAAGGATCTTAAAAACTGTATAAATTCATCAAATTTTTTTTTTTCTAGCTTCGAATAGTTGTTTAAAACACCAATTAAATAAGAATTTCTTTTTATTGTTTTTCGAAACAAGAAATTCAATAGGATTAAAAAAATTGGAACAAATAATGTTTGGAAAATCATATTTATTAATTGGAATAAAATCAAGAAGCACAGGCCTAAAGGGAAGAAAATTCCTACAAAAAATAATATACTAATTCTTGATTGGATTTCTTTCATATAAATTTTATATTTCTTTTCTAGATCAGTCTCGTTATTATTGAGGATGGATGAATTAAAACCGAAATTATTAGTCAACAGCATTTTTAAATAATCGTCAAAATTCTTAGATGGCGTCATCAATTTTGTTAATTCATCCTCCGGTGTCATACCCTCATGAATCTTCTTTAATATTATTTTAAAGTCAGAGGATATAGGTATGTTATAGTCTTTAATCAACATTATGAAATTTATACTGTAATCAGAATTATTTTTTAATATTTCCTGAATCAATGAAAAATCAATCTTTATTATATGTAGCATTGCATTAATTTCTGATTCTCTTCTGCTAATCTCATTATAAAGAATTAAGTTAAATTTATAACTGAGAATTATTGATAAGAACACTGATATTAAACTAATGATTGGTATAATAATTGTTGTAAGATACATCAAAAGTAAATTAAAAATTAAAAATGAAGCTAAGAAGATTGAAAAACTAGCTTTATTAATATCATTTTCATAAACATTATAATTTTTTTTGTACAAATCATGATATCTATCGCTCAATACCTTAAATTTTAATTTGGGTATTTTTATTCTATGGAATTTCCTACAAAAAATTAAATATCTTTCTATATAGCTCATAAATTCAAAGAGTTTATAAGTTTGATTTTAATTAATGACAGGTTATAAGAAACATTTAAAATATAGCTTTGTGGGAGTATTTTGTGAAAAAAAACTGTGCAAAAAGTTTGATTATAAACTAAAATCTCAGTATAAACCTTACTATCAAGTATAAACTCGTATTCAGCAAAATTCTCATAAAAACTTATGTTAAAATTCTTTGGGTAATCTATTTTTTTAAGTTGTGGTTCATTCGGTTTTTGAATAGCACTTTTGATGCTTAGATCAACTTCTTTAATAAAATCTATATAAGTCTTTAATTCCTTTTTTTCATTCCTATTAAAATCAATAATTTTTCCTAAAAATGGTGAAATCATAGAAGAAAAAATAGTTAACACTAAAATTCCAAAACCAATTATTAAAGATTTTTCTATTAAATTTGTCATATTGAATCATTCAAATTCAAAAATTTAAACTTCGATTCTTTTTCCACAAATTCCAAAATTGAATCAAAAATTCTATTGATCCGGAGGAATAGTAAGAAATTTTATGTAAAACATCAATTAATTCATGGGTACTTAGAAAACTATGTTTTAAGAGAAATTCGAAAATATCAATATAAATTTTCATAAATGAAGTAAATTTTTCTTCTGGCAGATCTTCGTAATTCAACAATTCTTGAATCACATTTGTCTTATAGAGAGATTTAGTAATAATCCATTTTTGGAGTTTTGGTTTGTAAATGAAAATAGAATCATACAAATTTTTAGTATTATCAGGATTTTTACAAATTTCAAAAATTCCTATGACTTTTCTTTCATTTTGATCTTTCTTCATCAGAATAATTAAATCCAAATCATTTAAACATAAACGATCTATTTTAAAGTGATATAGGAATCGGTTTATTAGTGAATCAATATTCTTAGAATGAATGGTTTGGAATCCTCTCAATCCAGCTGCGAGGCAATGAAACATTGCTTCTGCTTCCTCTTTAGTTAATATTTCACCCAAATATATTATATCAGGAGTTCTATGTAGCAATTTTTTGATCTGATTGCTCTTTGAATAATTTTCATTCTCGGAATTTTCTAATGAATCAACTTTATATTTTAATTGATGCTTACCAAAAATTATTTGGTTTAATGATTCTATAGTATTTTCGATGTATATCTTCCTGAATTCTTTTGGAGTTAATAAATCAAATGCATTAATTAAAGTGGTCTTACCTGTATCAGTTTCACCTGTAACCGTTATGTTTTTTCTTCGAATAATATTAAAATATAAAAATGCTGCTATGGAAGGATCTAAAGTCCGATTTTTTAGTAGATCTTGTATTGTTAAGATGTTTTTATTTAATTTTCTTACATCTAAAGCGAAATTATTTATTTGAATAGGTTCTACATCTATAGAAAATCTACAAAAAAAGAATTTATTCTTCATTACAAATTTAATTGTAGGATTCATAAAATCAAGCCTTTTACCGCTATATAATCTAAACAATGTTTTAATACGCTCAATATCTCTTGAATTTAAACCTAAATTAGTCCGACATCGCCCAAATTTTTGGTGATTTATATAGATCTCATCATTAGGGGAATCTAAGAAAATTTCTTCTATAAAATTATCGATTAACAGTGGAAATAACTTATCTAGATTTAATTTCTTTAAACTAGTAATAAAACCAATCTTATTTCTAATAATTTTTGAAAAGTTAAAATTTGAATTTAGATATTTAATAGATTCCTTTTTATAAATTTCTATTAACCTTTCTAATGAGGTTAATTTATCAAATTCATCAATCTCTACATTTAATATAGCATCCAGAATAATTTTTTCATAATAATCATCATTTACTTCTCCCTTAAAAAAGAGTTTTGTTGTATAGAGCATCTCATTTTCATTTAAGATCCTATGGATTTGAACATGAAAAATATCGTAATCCCCTGTTTTATATTTAGAAATTAATTCCCCCTTAGCTTTTATTTTGTTATGTCTATTGTTTCTGTTTTTCTTTGCTAAAAGGAGGCTTCCTGAAAATATGAGTTCGTAAAATAACTCATGATCTTGTAAATTTGCATCATTATTTGGAAAATCTTTAAGCTTTTTTATAATTCTTAGATCAGAAAAAAGCTTCATTAAAAGCTTTTCTAAACGTTCATAATAACAAAAACACTCTTGACATATAGAATCATTTATTTTTTTTTTCTTTAAGATCTCATGTCTTCTTATAATATGATCATAAATGAATATAGGATCGTAATACTCATCATCCTTAATTTTGCGTAAAGAAGGGTAATTGGGTAAAATTTTACAGGAGAACTCCCTATAATTACATTTTTGAACTCTAATATTTTCAATCTTTTTATTTATGCTTTTAATTTTCTTTAATCTTTTGAAATAGCCCAAAAACATACTAAATTTATTTCGTTGAATCAAAATTTCATCCCATAATAAAGAAATATAGTCAAATTTTCGATCTTTATTTTGGTACAGATTTATTAAAAAACAGAATTTACATTTTTTAGATAATTGAATGTTTTTCTCTTTATTTAGGCAATTATTACAGTCAATAATTAATGTTTTCTCTTTATTACCTTCTAAATTTTCACATTCTTTAAAAAAAGTTAAATCTTTTGAAGCCATTTAATCATTTTTGTAGAAAGAAAAATTTAAAGCCCCCGCTTTTATTGTTAATGTTAAATTTTCAAATTAAAAATTGAATGAAAAAATTTATTTATTTTAAAATATTTTTACCCTAAAGATATTGTGATAAAATATGGCTCATCGTAAGAAACATGCACCCAGACATGGTTCATTAGCTTTTCTTCCTAGGAAGAGAGCAACACAAATGAAATCTCGAATAAGACATTGGAAGAATAACTCTAGCGAGATAAAATTTCTTGGATTTGCTGGTTTTAAAGCAGGAATGACTCATATTACATTTATTGAAGATCAAATTAATAGCCCATACTATGGAAAAGAATTAATGAAACCCGTTACTGTTGTTGAAGTTCCTCCTTTAATTCTCATAGGTATTAGAGTATACAATTGTGATGAATACGGAAAATATATAATTGGTGAAATTTTTACAAGTGAATTTAACAATTATTTAACTCGAAAGATTAATCTACCAAATTTAGATAATTATAACTCTGAAGAAAATAAAAATCAGATTTTAAAAGAATTGAATCCTACAAGTGAAATCAGAGGGATTTTTCAGACTCAACCATACAAAACTTCTTTACCTAGAAAAAAGCCAGATATTCTTGAAATAAAGGTCAATTCTACAAATCAAACCAAGGATGAATTCCTTTTCGTTTATGATAATTTAGGTCGGGAGATAAGAATTAAAGAAATTCTAGAAGAGGGAGAATTAGTGGATGTTATTTCCGTTACAAAAGGAAAGGGATTCCAAGGTCCTGTAAAGAGATTTGGAATTAAAATATTACCTCGTAAGAATAGTAAAGTAAGGAGAGCTGTTGCATGTATTGGGCCTTGGCACCCCGCAAGAGTTCTCTATACTGTTCCCCGTGCAGGACAACTAGGATTCCATCAAAGAACTGAATATCATAAGAGGATTATGTTTATTGGGGAAAATGAAGAAGAGATTAACCCAAAGGGAGGTTATATAAGATATGGAAAAATTCAAAGCAACTACTTATTAATCTTGGGTTCAATTCCAGGACCAAAAAAAAGGTTGATCAGATTTAGAAAAACAATGAGACCAGTAAGATCATTTGTTACACAAACTCCTGAAATTACTTTTATCAGTCGAGAAAGCCATCAAAGAAAGTAATATGAAATTAACGTGATTTTATGGAAAAAATTAATGTATATAACTTAGAAGGAAAAAAGAAAGGATTAATTGATAAACCATTAATCTTTAATAC
Source organism: uncultured archaeon (assembly GCA_964598265.1). Taxonomy (GTDB): domain Archaea; phylum Asgardarchaeota; class Lokiarchaeia; order Sigyniarchaeales; family SOKP01; genus Loki-b32. The sequence continues at coordinate 1,346 of CAZRBD010000075.1, read as the reverse complement.
AAAGCCCAGACTAGATATAATTCAATTAGCAAGTTCTATCTCCCAAAGTAAAATTAAACAAATTCAAGGAAGAGATAAAAGGGCAGGACTGAGAAATACAGCTGAAGGCTGGGGAACTGGACATGGAGTGTCTCGAGCTCCAAGAATTAAAGGTGGTGGTTTTATTACATCTCGACAAGTTGGGCGGGTGCCCTTTGCGAAGGGAGGACGTAGAACACACCCAATTAAGGCGGAGAAGAAAATAAAAAAAAAAATAAATAAAAAAATTAATAAAAAGGCGTTAGCTCATGCTATTTCTGCTTCCGGTGATAAATATTGGGTGAGAAAAAGAGGTTGTGATCTTGAAAATGTTCCTGATCTTCCATTAGTGGTTGATGATAAAATTCAAACAATTAAAAAAACTGCGATGATATATTCAATATTATGTAATTTAGGGTTACAAGAAGAATTATTGAAAATTAATAAAAAAAAAATAAGAGCTGGAAAGGGTAAAAGCCGTGGCAGGAAATATAAAACAAGAAAGGGAATTTTAATCGTTGTAAAAGATGATTTTGGGATTTCTAGAGCCTCAAGAAATATATTAGGAACAGAAATTATTAAGGTTGAAGATTTATCTATAAACCATTTAGCACCTGGAGGAGTATCAGGTAGATTAATACTCTGGACTCAATCAGCATTCAATGAACTAAATAACTATGAGGTTGTTATATAAAATGGAAAGATTTTATAAATTTATCAAAAGACCCTTGATTACGGAAAAAACATTTGATCTAATAGAGAGAGAAAATAAATTAGTCTTTATAGTAGAAAGACGGGCGAATAAGAGTCAAATCAGGAAAGCTATTGAAAAAATCCATAATGTAAAAGTGATAAAAGTCAATACAATGATTACACCTAGAGGAGAGAAAAAAGCCTTTGTTAAACTACATCCGGAGTATTCCGCTCAGGATATTGCGATCGATTTAGGAATATTCTAAATCTCAATAGCCTTAAATACTTTAGAATTTAAGTCTAAAATTTCGTTTGGATGAAGGATTTTGATATTTTCAATTTGATTAATGGTTTTAATATTTAATAACTGTTCATAGTCATTTTCTTGGAATATTGTAATATATATAATATATTTAGGAAAGTATTTTTCAAGTATTTTGTGAATGTAATCACTGTCTAACTTCCTTAAAATTAAAAATAAAAATTGTTGCTCAATAAAAAATAAATTGGAACTTAAACGGAGATAGTTAGTTTCATTATGGAGCAGATTTTCTTCAAATTTATTTATATAATTTAAAAAATATTTTGTGATATTTTGATCTTTATTATTAAATAAAATTTTAAAATTCTCTAAG
>CAZRBD010000074.1:0-18767 GCA_964598265.1 uncultured archaeon | reverse complement strand
CAATCGGAGATCCGATTTCAAAACCGTTGTTATTGATAGCGGGACTGGGAAGCCAGATGCTTGCTTGGTCGGATAAGATGTGCGAAAATCTTGCAAATCGTGGCTTTTTTGTCATCAGATTCGACAACCGAGATATAGGCTTATCAACAAAATTTGAAGATGCAGGTATGCCGGACTTTGTGGAGATTAGTGCGGCTTATGGTCGTGGAAAAATACCCAAAGTACCATATACTTTAGAGGATATGGCTGGTGATGCCCTTGGTGTCTTGGATGCCCTGAATATATATAAGGCACACGTCTGTGGTGCATCCATGGGTGGAATGATAGCACAGGTTCTAGCATATAAACATCCATCTCGGGTGCTATCTCTCACGTTAATCATGAGTACAACTGGAAATCCAGATCTACCGCAACCTAAGCCAGAATTCATGGCACAATTCTTTGCACCCGTTCCTTCCGAACGCGAAGCATATATTGAAGAAACGGTCAAGCGCGGTCGTCTCATTCACGGCACTTTTACGTATGATGAGGATCAATCAAGAGAGTATAGAACAATGGAATATGATCGCAATTATTATCCCGAAGGGGTAACGCGCCAATTGGCGGCAATGGCTGTTCCCGGTAATCTAAAACCTAAACTTGCTGCAATACGAGCGCCTACACTTGTAATTCATGGGAGGGAAGATCCATTTTACCCTGTTGAAGCGGGTAAAGACATCGCGGCAGCTATACCCGGATCAGAATTATTGATTTTGGATGGAATGGGACATAGTTTTCCTCGTGAAGTTATACCACGTATTGTAAACGCATTAGTTGCGAATACTAACAAGAATAGTAATTAAAAACTTAACTCAGGAAACTTTGCAAAAAGTTACAGGTGGAGATTTGATAGGTAATGCCCAATTATACAAAATAATTGTCTTATTAATAGATATTCTAACAGTTTATAAAAAATCTATTAATTTAATGTAGGTTGTACCTAAAGATTTAGAATAACCCGAACTATCCTTAAAGCTTTCACATTCGAGTTAAATTCTTTCTTGTCATTTTTTGAATTTCAGGATCAGTTATATAAGAATCTAAGGTTTTAATGAATGCATCTCTATCAATCTTGATATTTTCAGATTCAATCGAGCAATAATTTGAGACATGATCATTGAAGACTTGAGAGTTAACGTTCTCACCTAAATTTGCGATAATATCTCTTTCTTGTTTTAAATTTTCGACCGGGCTTAATAATTCAAATTCACCTGCTTTCCATTCATCATAGAGGGGAGTACCTGGCATCATATTTAAGGTCCTAAATCGAAAAATTGTTGGATTTATTTCGGTTAAGACTCTAGCAGTCTCTTTCACGTGATCTTCTGAGTATTCGTGAGCTCCTAAACCCAAAATAATATATAACGATAATTTAATGCTTGCTTGCATGATCCGCTTCCCTGCTTTTATCATTGATTCTGCATTAGTACCTTTTTTCATAATCCTTAGTACTTTATTTGATCCACTTTCAAGACCCATATATACAATATCTAATCCCGCGTCAGCTAGTCTTTTTAATTCTTCATCGGATTTTCTTAGAATATCTAAAGCTTTAGCATAACAGCTGAGACGAGGTATATTTTTCAACCTAATCCTTACATATTTAATAATATCTACTAAATAATCTGTACGAGCAGAAGTAGGATTCCCTCCTGCTAAAAATACAGGAAAACCATGATAATTGTTTTCTGCGGCACGATCAATATCTTTTAATACGTCTTTTAAATCACGTATTGCATAATCTTGAGTAGCCCCATACATTCCCTTATATGTTCCACAAAATTTACATTGATTCCATGAACAGCCTCCTGTGACAGCTATTAAAACAGAATATGCCTCAACAGGTGGTCTTATTATTATATGTTCCGCAGGATATTTATCCAACATATTAATAAATCAATCGAATTTTTGAGATTATTTTTTTATTTTAATATCTAGTTAAATTAAATTAATTAGGTTTTTAGATATTATTGTTATATTTGATAGAAAATCTAATTTACAGCTATACAAACAATATTAAATACTTAATTATTGTTCAAGCAAATTATTTAAGGTTCTCACTATTTTCCCATATAAATTAAGAGAAGAAAATCTTTAGAATCTTTCAATTAACAATGGGTATAGAAACTCATGAGCTATGATAGAAAAGATATAGTTTTCAGTTTTAAAACAGTAATTTGTGGCGCGAGTTCCGTTGGAAAAACAAGTATTTTCAATCGATATTGTTTCAATTCATTTAATGTTGACTTATCACCTACGATTGGTTTAAATTTTCATTCAGTTTATCTAAATATTAATTTAAAGAAAGAATTAAATGAAATAAAGGAAAAATTTATTGTTAATTCGATTTTTGATTTTGGAGGTCAAGAGAGATTTAAACCACTAATACCAAAATTCATGGATGGCGCGAGTGGAGCATTGTTAGTGTTTGATTCAGTTAGCCATTTATCATTTGACCAATTAGATTTTTGGCATGATCAATTAACTGAAAATGCTGTAAATTCAGAAATTCCAATTATTCTAGTAGGTAGTAAAAGTGATTTAATTGATAGTACCCCTGAGTCAGAAATAATTAGTGATGAGAAAATACAGAAATTTATTGAAAGAAAAAAACTAAATGGGTTTTACAGAACCTCAGCTTTAGAAAATATGAATGTACTTGAGGTCTTTAAAGAATTAAACAATTTAATGCTAAAATTACAAGAAATTCCCTATGTTGTGACTTGATTTGTCAAAACCATAATTTAGTATTCTCTACCATATATGAAGTCAGAGAACTCGTTAAAAAATACCTTTATTTTTTTATTTAAGTCGGGATAAATATCTTTTATTGTATTTTTTGATTGTTCAACTAAATTTTTAGCTAAATGTTCAGCTATCTTTAAAGCATTAGTTTCGGTAAATATCTCTAGGACTTCTGCTATATCGTTTTTAGTGAGTTCAGTTTTATGATATATCTCATTCAAAATTTTTGATTGAGTTTCGTTTGTATTTTGTACTGCAAGAATATACACTATTTTTTTCTTCTTTGTTTTAATATCAGCTTCTAAATCAAGAATATCATCTCGAATCGCATGAGCTTGACCAATACTTAACATCGCTTCGCTTAAAGGCTTAATCTGATAATGTAGATTTCCTTTTGCTAAGATTGCTCCGATTTTTGTTGATTCTTCAAACAATCTCGCCCGTTGGCTTTCAGCAATACTTAAGTATTGTTCTAACGTCATTGTTATGTTATTATAGTTCATATATTCTTCTACTAATTGACCTTTTATTAAATAGTTCATTGCTTTTGTATACTCATTAATTGCTAATAGTTTTAAATTATCTGGAAATTTCGAGGATTTCAATATATCTAAACCTAATATGTACCCTTGAGAACCTCCTAAAATTGACATATCTCGTCCATACAATTTTATATAATCATCTTTATTAGGTTGATCTCTACCTTTTAAAACTAGATTTAATTCATTTTCTAACTGTTTATGAAAAGTGGGCTTACCTCTTCTCTCTGAATCATCATCTAGAAGATCGTCATGAATCAAGTGTCCGCTATGTAATAATTCAACTGCTAATGATACTTCACGTATTTGTTCTATTTGGTCTTCGAGATACATAGGATTGACAATACCCATAAAAGAAGCATTTAATAATATAGGATGTATTCTTTTTGCTTTTTTATTTAATATAAATTCTTCAAGTTGATTTATAAAATCTTTAAGTAGAAGATCTGTTTCTTTTTTCAGTAGAGTCGAAAAATATTTGGTTAACTCCTCATCAATTATCTTCTTTTCAACCTTAAAGAATTGTTCAATCATATTTAAAATCAAAAACTTATATCTTAAATTTATATCTTAATTTAATAAATACTAAATAAAAGGAGAATTTAAAAAATTTAATTAAATTAATTTCCAGTTTTATAATTTTTAAAAGAAGGGGTGTTTATATTGTGAAAATTGCAGTAATATCCGATACACATGATCATAAAACTAATATTTTAAGAGCTGTAAATGTAATAAATGAGAGGAAAGTTGATGTATTAATTCATTGTGGAGATTATGTGTCCCCTTTTGTAACGAAATGGTTCGATAAATTGCATGATTCAATTAAAAAGAATTTTTATGGAGTTTTTGGTAATAATGATGGAGAACACGTTGGCTTAAAAGTAAATCTCAAAGGTGTCTGTGATATTATTGGTATGGAAATGAATACGGAAATATTTGGCAAAAAAATATTTACGGCTCATATGCCCAGTCTAAAGACAGTAGAAGCCCTAGCAAAATCTGGTGAATATGATATTATACTTTTTGGACATACCCATAATATCTTTAAAAAAAAGTATGAAAATGAAGTACTAGCATTGAATCCAGGAGAAGTATGTGGCTATTTAACTAATAAGTCTACTTTTGCCATCGTTGATACCGAGAGAATGGAAGCAGAAATCATAGAACTATAGTCAAAACAGGTAAAAAATAAGATTAATAACTAAAATTCTGACTGGGAAGAAGATCACCAAGTTATCAATAGAGGATAAGGAGATCTGGACCTGTATCTTCTCTGATCACGATTTTAAAGATCATAGAGGGGAATCAGTCAATGAGTTTGGTATCAGGTGACAGGGTGACTGGGGCCCTGATGAAGATCAACCGCTACATGTGGGATTACTACCAAGAAGAATCACTGGTTTACACCAATATGGGAGTGATCAAGGCAATCTTCAAGGGTTATATAAATTAAGGAAGTGAATTTTTTTTCATCAATGACTTCAAAGATATTGCACCAGAGCACGTTGATATATACGTAAGAATAGTTTATTAGCTATATCAAAAACACAGTTAATAAGAAATATTTAAAGGTATTAATTCTTTGATCATTTATATGAACCAAAGAGTGAAAATTTTATTGTTGGGATTGATGATATGGGTAATAAAATTCATGGTAGGCGGCTTCATTTTTGCAACCGCGGGGGAAGAAGTTTTACTCAACACTTATGGGTTATTGTGGTTCAATGGTATCGAGGCATTTTTTGTGGTGATTGGTTTAGCCTTGGCGTTATTTTTAGTTTATAGAGATAAAGGACAAAATTACAAACGTACGGCTTGGGAAGCTGGAATAGCATGGTATGTAATTTTATTGATGATGGACTTGATTCTTTTAGTCGGACTTCTTGGCTTGGAATTAGCGTTGTGGTTCCCATTGATTTTATCAGATTTCAAGGTTGTAATAATCCCTATCGTTGTTGGTTATCTTTTAGCTGGGCTTAAAATCAAAGTTTAGTTTGATTATTTTAAAAGATTTAAACCCTTTTCTCTGGCTTTATCAACGTGTTTTTTTGTAAGAACTCCATTTTCCACTCCATATATTTGAAATATTAAGTCATCTCTAATTAATACTTTCCATGAATAACTATAAAAAGGATTAGGGACATCACATTATTGATATCAAAAAATTGGAAACAGAAATAATTGAAATTTGATGTTTTACCGATTTTCTTCAATATTAGTATTGTTTATTTATTAATTACAAGCTGATTTTTCATGTCAAATTTAGCTCCTAATAAAATTTATGAGGGTTTTAAGCACAAGAAATTAAATGGAAATAGAGCCTCAGAAATGCTGATGTCATTAATTGAGAATGCCTCTGATAATGACTTTAGAACTCAGTTACAGTCTCTAAAATTCATAGGTTTAGTCGCTGATAGGGATAAGGATGTATTTAACTTTCTTGAAAATTTATTAATTTCACACTCAAATGACCAAATAAGAGGAAATGCTGCAAGTGTAATCATCAGAAATTTCCCAAATAAAGCAAAAAAACCTCTAATTTGGGCATTAAAGCATGAAAGATCGAACCTATGCTTAATTTTGATGATTAATTCATTAGAAAAGACTTCAGTTCCAGATTTGAAATTATTATTAAAATTAAAAAAATACGTAAGTATTGAAGGGCATATATTTTTTCAATCTGGATACCTGCTCATTTTGAATGGCAGAAACATTGACGATATGATAAAAATAGAAAATATTGAGAATCTGACGAAATTAAGGAAACTATATCTAAACTTTAACCGCATAAGAGAGATTATTGGTTTAGATAATTTGTCTGATTTAAGATCTTTGTATCTACAAGGCAATAGAATTAGTAATATAAGCGGATTAAAGAATTTAAAGAATTTAGAATATATTTATTTAAATAATAATGAAATATCAGAAATAGCAGGAATTAATTATAATACTAATCTAAAGATGATTCAGCTTTTTGATAATAAAATATCAAAAATAAAAGGGTTAAAAAAAACACGATACTTAGAGGTTTTAAATCTACGAAATAATGACATATATGAAATTAGCGGCTTAACCTCCTTAGAAAACTTGAAAAGATTAGATCTTAGTAATAATCAAATTAATGAAATTAAGGGTTTAGAAAATCTCACTAAATTAGAATTTTTAGATCTTAGTTACAATAAAATTAATGAAATTAAGGGACTAGAAAAACTTAAAAAATTAAGATTTTTAGATTTAAGGCATAATAAAATAACTGAAATAAAGGGATTAGAGAAATTAAAGAAACTTCAGTATTTATATTTTGGGTTCAATAGAATTAGACAAGGCTTTAATACAGATAGTTTAAACCACATTAAAATACTTGATTTAAAAAATACAACAAATATTAATGTCCCATATTCTTTTGGAGAAGTTTATAAACATGAAGAATTAGACGAGTTTTTGTTAAAAGAAAATTTTTCGAGTTTCAAAGATATTATTTTTACTCCAAATTTATTCAAATCAATTTCATTTCTAAAAGAATTGAAATTAAGTAATAATCCCTTAGAATATTTTACAAATTCTTCTTGGATAATTATATGGAAAAATAATGAATCTGAACTTTTTCAACTGAGTAAACTTGGGAAAATAACTTGGCTTCAGAAAAGTAAATCTCGTAATAATAGAGATAAAACTTAAATTACTTTCAAATTTAGAAAATGTTTATTGATGATTATACTAGACTTTAATTATTATGACATTACCTTTAGAAGGAATTGTTGTATTAGATCTTTCACGAATGTTACCCGGACCTTATTGTTCAATGATTCTCTCTGATTTAGGAGCAGAAGTTATCCGTATAGAAGATCCTAATTACCCTTATGCAAACCCACCCCCTTTCTATCAAAAAGGAACATATCGAGAAAGTGCTTTTAATGCAATCTTAATGAGGAATAAAAAGTCAATTACTCTTAACTTGAAGAAGGAAAAAGCAAGAGAAGTATTTTATGATTTAGTTCGAAAATCAGATGTAGTTCTTGACACATTTCGACCAAAAGTTACTGACAGACTAAAAATAGATTATCATACTCTTGATTCCATAAATCCATCAATAATTTGTTGTTCTCTAACCGGATATGGTCAATATGGTCCATACGAGCAAATAGCTGGACATGATCTTAATTATATTGGAATAAGCGGAATTTTAGATTTGAATAGAGAACGAGAAGTCAGAAGTAAGGAACATCAGGATAGAAAACCTATAAACCCAGGAATTCAAGCAGCAGATATAGGAGGAGGATTAGTGGCAGTTATAGGAATACTCGGCGCGATTATTGAAAGAGAAAAAAATGTTGGAAAAAAAGGGCAGTACATAGATATTTCTATGACGGATTCAGTATTTTCCTTCATGCCACTAGTTGCAGCATACCATTTTTCCAAAGATTCTCGAACAGAAAATCCTCTACACGGATATTTTCCCTTTTATTCTGTATACAGAACTAAAGATGATAAGTATTTATCAGTAGGAATCGTTGAAGTTAAATTTTGGCGAGAATTATGTCGAGGACTTGATCGTGATGATTTAATGTTAAATCAATGGGCACAAGGTGAACAAAGAGAAGAATTGTTTGTAGAACTTCAAAAAGAATTTTTAAAGAAAACTCAAAGCGAATGGATGGGAATTTTTAAAAATTTAGATGCATGTGTTATGCCAGTAAATACATTTGCTGAAGCTTGTAATGATCCCCAAATTAAAGCTCGTAATATGATTGTTGAAATTGATCATCCCAAACTTGGAAAAATTCAGAATATAGCATCACCTATTAAATATTCCAGAACACCTTTAAAAATAAGAGGGCTCGCCCCAAAAAGAGGACAAGATACAAAAACAATCCTAAATAGTATGGGTTATTCCTTTGAAGATACATGAGATTTTTAAAAAAATATTTTTTGAAAAACAACTTAAGTTATTTATTTCTTAACAATAAAGGGTCCCAATTATTTGTTTTGATTTTTGGTTTTAGGACATCTTTTAATTTTAAAGGTCCTAGCGTAGTTAGGTAACCTCTTAAACCAAATAAACCACAAATACGGGTAAATGCTAACCGTGATATTTTATAATCAAAAAATAAAGCTTTCAACGAAATTGCTCAATAATTCTTTCATTTTATAATAAAATTTGTCTCTTCAAATATATAATATGTTTTAATAAAATGTTTAAATTTAAAGAATAAATCAAAAATAATAGGGCTTACTATAAAAATTAGTTAACTGAAAAAGAGATATTATGGACGTAGATATAAAGATATATGAGGAAATAAAAAGCTCAGGTATAAACCTAATTCTCTCCTTACCTTGCATAATGCTTAAAGGATTACTGCTTATAATTGAAGAAAGAAAGGATATTCAGCATATTCCTATCACCCGAGAAGAAGAAGGTGTTGGGATTGCCGCTGGTGCATATTTAGGAGGGAAATTACCTGCGATTTTAATGCAAAACTCCGGTTTAGGCAACTCGATTAATGCTATAAAATCACTTTTGCATTTGTATAGAATTCCCGTTGTTTTTATTATGAGTCATAGAGGTGCAGAAGGAGAAAAAATTGCGGCTCAAATTCCTATGGGTCAACTGACACTTAATTTATTAGATCTAGTAGAAATACCCACATTTGTTATTGATTCAAGTGAGAAAATTAAGGAAATAACTTACGCAGTCAATGTTAGTAATCAATCAAATAAATCTATTGGAATTGTTCTAGAAAAGAAATTATGGAGCGTATGAAAATGAAGAGATTTGATGTAATTAAAAAAATTGTTGAAACTTTAAAGGATGAAATTGTAGTTTGTAATCTCGGTGCACCATCTAGGGAACTTTATCATATTAAGGATAGGGATAAGAATTTTTATATGCTCGGATCGATGGGCCTTGCTTCATCTATCGCTTTTGGTTTAGCAATTTCAAAACCTAAAGAAAAAGTTTTATGTATTGATGGAGATGGTTCAATATTAATGAATCTTGGGAGTTTAGCTACAATAGCAAATAACGGACCAACAAATTTGTCTTTAATAGTTATAGATAATTCATCGTATGGTTCTACAGGAGATCAACAAACATATACGAGTAAAAATACAAATTTAGATATTATTGCTAAAGGGGCTGGATTTAGATCGATTACAGTAATTGATAAATTAAAAGATATTCGTCAAAAATTAACTAGTCTTAGTAAAGGATGTCATTTTATTCTAATAAAGGTCTCGCCTGGAAATGCAAAAGTAGAAAATATACATTTACACCCCGAGAAATTAAAGGAGAGATTTATTAAATCCCTTTCAATTAAACCATAATTAAAATTATTATCAGTTTTTTAAGGTTTTAAAACATAATTTTAATTAAGTAATCTGCTATTATTTTTCTGTAGAAAATTCCAAATCCATGGACAATAAGGAAAAACGAAAAAAAATGCGAAAGAAGTAAAAAAAAATGATGAAGAACCCGAAGACGATAAATCCGATGAAAAAACTGAGGATACTTTACAGTCTGATGATTTACCACAAGAAAGAATAGGTAAACCTGTCGTTGTTAAAGCGGATGCCTACAAAACAATTATTTTATACGCCAGTAGGTACGCAAATCAAGCAATCAAACCTGAGGAGTGGAAGGAGATTTACGGAGTTTTAATTGGTTCTACTACAGAAGAACTAGTAATAGTTGAACATGCCGAAGCACTCACATTTGGTCATGCTACGGATGTTCAATTGGATGCAAGGCACTATGGATTTATTGAAGGAATTGAAAATAAGTTGTATCAAGAAGGAGAAGGTCGTTATATAGTCGGTTGGTTTCACTCCCATCCTGGTTTAAATTTGTTCTTTTCTTATATCGATATTTTAAACCAGCTTGGGTTTCAGCAAAACAACCCTGATTTCTGCGGTTTAGTCTTTGACCACACACTATTAGGAAAGAAAAAACAGGAAAAAATAGGCGATAATCTCCTCACAAAATATGATACTGGTTTTGAGATCTACAGGTTAAAAGACATAAATATGGATATTAACTCTCCAGATTATGACAATAATTATCATAAAATAGACTATATTGTCGATGGATTAAATAAGTTTTTTTTTGCAAATGTCTTATCAGAATTATCAATTTTAGTAACTGAAGGAAAACCCTTACAAACAGCTTATGGTGAAAAGGCAGAGCCAAACATAAATAACTCTGTTCATTCTGAATTAAATTATGACAAAGATGAGAATATTCCCTCTCTTTTTCCTGATTTAGATGAAGGTCCAAATCCCGAATTTTTAACGAAAATTCCCATGAATGATGAGATCGCTTTTAATGTAAATGAGTTCTCTTATGGTGAAGAAAAGGTAAAAAAGCATCAGAAAGAAATAAAAATAAAAGAACAGGCTGAGCAATTGATATATGAGGGCAATCAGGCATTTAAGAACAGGGATGCCTTTTCTGGTATAGACAAATATAGAAGTGGTATTGGAAAATATAGACAGTTAAAAGATTTTGAAAGAGTTTTAGATTTACTAAGAATAGTTTCACAACAGTGTATTTCAAATGAGCATCTAATATTTGCTGAAGAATTTGCAAATAACTTATATATGCTCGCAAAGGATCATGGCAAAATTTTCTATTTGGGAGTAGCAAATTATATTTTGGGATATTTACTTCTAAAAAAGAGAGAAAATAATTTTTTAGAAGATGGTTTAAATAAAATCCAGGATGCTGCTATTAATTTTGAAAGGGAAGGGGATTTTGCAGGAGCTGGAATGTGTTTTAATAAAATAGGAACAATTTATCATTCCAGACTTAATAAAATAGAAAATGCGTGCCTATTTTATCGTGCTGCAATAGAAAATTATAATAAAGCCATTATAAAAATACATCCCTTAAGAACTTCTTTTTGGACAAAACAAAATGTATTGATACAGAAAATAGTAGAATTGAGAGATATTATTAATGATTTAATACCTAATCTTAGCAATAGTGAATTAAAAAACAAAATAATTAATGATCTCAAGAATTTAAATTATAATTTTTAAATTCTCTTGGTACATTCCATAAAATTTAGAATCTTAAACTACAATCCATAAAAATTAAATTTTAGGATTAATTTATTTACATACTTATTTTCATGGACATTTAAAATGCCTAGACGCAAGCAAAAAATTAAGTATTTAAGAAAAATAGCATGTAAACATCTCGAGCCGAAAGGTGAAATTAGCCACAATTTTCAACCACTATGTTATTGTCCTGAACGAGAATTAGTTTTAGGGACACGAGCTTATGTTTGTCAAGTATGCAACCTTTATGCTGCTGTCAAAAGTAATCGCAGATTTTCTGAATTATTTGAAGAGAGTAAGAAAATAGCAGAAAAAAAAATAAAAGAAACAAAAATCAAATTAGAAATTGAAGAAACAACCACTTATGAAGATGTAGATTTATCAATTGATGAATTTAAGGAAGAGATTGAAGATATACCCCTAAAATTTGAAAAAAGAAAAGCAAGTAAAGAGGATTTGGAAGATTCAGAAGAAATAGCCGCTGTAACAGAATGTCCGTTCTGTGGAGAAATATTCGATAACCTTGCTTCCCATATTCGCGAATGTGAGTTTGCACCTGATGATGCAAATATTAGCGATATTCTACCAAGTAAATCGAAAAAGAAAAAGAAGAAGGTTAGCCAAACAGAGGTAAAAAAAAAAGTTGTAAAACAGATTTGTCCATATTGCGGAAAAGGTTATCAGAGGTTAGGACGCCATTTAAATTCTTGCCCAAAAAGACCTAAAGATGCAGAAAAAAAGGAAGATGGTGAATAGGTCTTACTCTCATTATGTAATTAAAGTTATTATCAGAATTTGTACTTAATAATGTTTAAAGGGAAAGAAATCTATTATTGTAAGCCAGTGTTCCGCCCACCAAGCGAAGCTCATTCACTACTAATTCAAGTTACTGAAGGATGTACGTTTAAGTGCGAATTTTGTATGTCTAACTTACGAAAAAACTTTACAATAAGAGAATTTGAAGATATTAAGAAGGATTTAGATATTGCTAGACAAATTTATGGCCCTAATGTAAAAAGAATTTTTTTGCTAGATGGTAATGCGATGGTAACCCCCTCAAATAAATTATTAGATATATTGCATTATTGTAATGCAGTTTTCCCGAATTTAGAGAGATGTGGAGTTTATGCTCACTCAAAAGATATTTTAAAAAAATCTAAAATACAACTAGAAGAACTTTCAGATGCTGGTTTAAAAATTGCTTATGTAGGTTTTGAATCTGGTTATGATAAATTACTAAAAGAAGTTCATAAAAATGCGACTAAATCTGATTTCATTAGAGCCGCAAACAAGTTAATGAAGGTAAATATTACCCTTTCAGCAACTTTAATTAATGGATTAGGTGGAGCTAATAATTCTGAACTATCAACAATACACGCAAAAGAATCTGCTGATTTAGTTAATAAAATATGCCCACAAGATGATAGGATATGGTATATATCTTTTCTGACTTTAATGATACCACCTGGAACTAAAATTTTTAAGAGAAAGTTAAAAGGTGAATTTCAAGAAATGACTTCTCTCGAAATTCTTCTAGAATTAAAAACCTTCATAGAATGCATCAAGTTCTCCTACAGTAAGGCAAACTGTATTTTTCGCTGTAATCATGCTTCAAATTATCTTCCAATTAAAGGAGTTTTAGAAAAAGATAAAACTGAGATATTAGAAACTTTGAATTATGGTATCACGCATTCTAATGTCTTACGTCCTGATTTCTATAGAGCCTTGTAATAATTTATATCATAAAAGTTCAGGACTTTTAAAAATAACTTCTTGAGTTGTGGGAATATAATCTTTGATAGGGCTTTTACTCTGCTTTTTAATTAAATTAATGAAATTTAATAATCTTTCTTGATTAATAGACATCCTTCTAGAAAGTTCTGAAAGTGAAAGTTTATCACATTCTTTTGAAAACTCAAATAATCTGTTGTTTAATAAATTTTTATAAATGGAGGAGATTAACACTTTTAAATTTGGAAAATCCTCAGATTTGACATCTCTAACAAAATCAAAAATTTTATCAGAAGCATCGTGGTAATTTAGAACTTTATAACAGCTAAAAATCTCATAGATTTTCTTAATAAATCTAAAATAGTTGTTGATGCTAGAACTAATATCCATCAGGTTATATTTATCTAAATTATGATCAATATCATTCTTTAACATAGCTAATAATTTCGAAAAGTTTTCTAAATTTGACTCATTGAGTCGCTCCTTTAAAAGATTGTGAAAGCGTCTTTCGTAAAGCATCCTATATTTTGACAATTCAACATTTATTTTGTCTTTTAATTCGTCAAATTCAAGTAGTTGGCCCTCTAAATCAAAAGAATCTAAATGTTCTTCTATTAATATTTTTGCTGAATTAACTTTTTCTGAAGCTGAATTAATTTCTCCATCGTTTATCTTTTTTAAAATGATAAATTTGTAGAAATCTAACTCTTCGATGAGGTTCTTTTTATTTTTATAGGATTGGAGATTAGAATTGAAATTCATTTTGTTTCGATTCTGTACCGATGAAATAGGTTCTAAAATATATTCTTATTTATATTTAATTAAAATAGATACTAAATTTAAATTTAATATTATCCTTTTAATAAATTCAATCTTAAAATTAAAAAATTATTTTTAAGGAATTTTTTGTTTTAGATCTTCTTTTATTTTTGCCGAAAAGCTTGAGAGGTGTAAGACGATAATAAAAAAGATAAATTTCTATGGTTTAATTACGAGCACCGCATAAAGGACAGATGTTTTGATCTCCGATGGGGTTACCGCAATCTTTACAGCGCTTAATCTCACCAATGATATCCTTATCTCCAGAGACCTCTCCCTTATCTTCGATTTCTTCAATTTTTTCTATACTTGAATAAATTGAGCCTTTTTTATCACCCGGCCAAACAATGTTAATAATCACGCCAGATACTATTAATATAACACCAATGATTATGTAAAATGTAAAATTCTCACCAAAATTCTGGCCTAAGAACTCTGTTACCACTGTAATCCATTCGGTCATCCAATTTCCAATTGGAGTTACGAGGGGCTGGAAGAAAAGCATAATTGCTCCGATGATATCCGCAATTGTTTGTAAAGCTTCTATTGATTGTAATATCATATGTTTACACACTCATTTATTCTTTCATTCTGTTTTCTCGAATTTTTTTTCTATTTATTATAAAATCTATAACATCATATACTTTCAAAATTATCATTAGAAAGTAAATGCCCATATATGTAAGAACCATTTGTTTAAGATCCAAGGATAAAAATCCCGTGAATCCCGGAATATCAATATTGAATATTACTTCGGTTGCACCTGAGAATTTATAACTCCAAAGATATAAACAATTTACAATTACCAGCAACAGTGCAAACACACCTCTTCTAATAGAATGTTTTGGACTTGAAAAGGCAAAAAATGCTATACCACTAATAAGTATCCCAAATGCGGTAAGCCAAAAGATTATTGTGTCGTAACTTTCTTGCGTCATTAAAATTTGTCCAATTTGGGGTAATTCGAGGTTTTTAATCCATCGAAACAAAAGGAAAGGTATTAAAATTGTAGTAGTAAGGTAGAGACTAGTAGCTATTACTCCTCTTATCATATTTTTAGTTCCGCCCATTTAATCCCCTCCTATGGTAGTGAAAAATCACCTATTGACTGATTTATACCCCCAAAAGCAAGAACGTGCAAGCCTAAAGAATAGACTAAACTCACACTAAAATTAGCAACGAATTCTAAAGCAGGTTGTGGTGACCTATACCAGTTAACCTCAGTTTGTAAATCTGGGAAATTAACTGAGATAAAATCGGTAAAATTCCCTTTAAAAACGTAATTTTCTGTTGCCCCTTTTAAAATCGTCCCATATATATGGGTTTTTTCAAAAATTTTTGCGGTTACTGTATCATTTTGCCCAGGTACAGTTAAATTTATATGTTCATATCTCACACCCATGACAAACCTCATCTCTAAATCATGTAAATCAAAATATCCTGCATTTGTAATATTAAAAGGGAGGGTAAAATTAAATTCATTTACAACTCCTCCCAGCAAATCGATATCTATATTAAAATCCACCTCATCTGTGTCAATTCCGATATTTTCAGATGTAGGATCTAGAATTAGGACAGCAGATAACCCACCTAAAACAGTTACCAATGTTACAGAAGTGGTTAAAATAAGAATAAAAATCCTGAAAATAAGTCTAAAAACTCTTGATGCTCTCATAGGTTGTAGCTCTCATATAAATTGTTTTAATATAATTTCAATATTATTTGTAGAATCAATTTAATTTTAATTAGATTTATTATACTTATAAATTTAATATTTTTAATTATAAGGGGTAAAAGATTTATAGGGAATAAATAAAATTACGACTAATTGCCCTTTTTCTTGAAATAAGTGAATTTAAATTTATTAAGTAATAATTAGATTATATATAATTTTTTAGTTAAAAATAAAAAAATATGATAGTATCATGATGGATTTAGAAAGTATACACGCACATTCGGTTGACTCGAAAGAAGTTGCTGAAAAATTAGAAACGTCAGTAGAAAAAGGTTTAGAGGAGATTGAAGCTCAGAAAAGGCTTGAAGAATATGGAAACAATGAGTTAGTAAAAGAAAAGGGGAAATCTGCCTTGCAGATTTTTATAGGGCAATTTAAAGATTTCCTTATATATCTTTTAATTTTTGCCATTATAATTTCGGTATTAATTGGATTATATGAATCCACACAAAGTGAAGAGTGGCCCTCAGAATACACAGATGCCATAGTAATAGGTGCGATCTTAATAGTTAATGCAGTATTGGGATTTTATCAAGAATATCAAGCGGAGAGATCACTGGAAAGTTTAAAAAAGTTAGCGCCACATTTTGCAAAAGTTCGAAGAGATGGAAGAGTAATAGAAATTGCTGTTGAAGAAGTTGTTCCAGGAGATATTATTCTAGTAGAAGATGGTGATAAATTCCCCGCTGATATTAGGTTTTTTAAGGAATTTTCCTTGTATGTTGATGAGGCGATATTAACCGGTGAATCAATACCAGTCAAGAAACAATTGAAACCGGTTGATGATAAAATGATTCTGGCTGATAGAACTAATCTAGGATACATGAATACAATAATCACCCGAGGGAACGGAGAAGGTATAGTAATTGGAACGGGGATGAAAACTGAGATAGGTAAAATTGCTGTAAGCTTACAAGAAGAGGAAGAAGAACTTAGTCCCTTCCAAAAGGAGGTCAATAAATTTGGAAAAATGCTAGGGATTATAATTTTAATAATATGCGGTCTTGTTTTTCTTACTGAATTTATTCTTATTTTAGTTCTTGGAAGCACTGATCCTACAAAAGAATTAATAGAAGCTTTTGAGATCGCCATAAGTTTAGCTGTATCTGCTGTCCCTGAAGGTCTAATAGTAGTTATTACGGTAGTTATGAGTATAGGGATGAGAAAAATGGCAGACAGAAATGCTTTAGTTAGAAAATTGACAGCCGTTGAAACCCTAGGAAGGGTAAATGTTATATGCTCAGATAAAACCGGTACATTGACAAAAAATGAAATGACAGTTGTAAAAGTCTTTTTAGATGGTAATGATTATGATGTAGAAGGCGTAGGTTACGCTCTCGATGGGAAAATTATTGATAATTCTGGTAAGGAAGTTTCTGTGAGCTATGAAAACTATATAAAGAGATTTCTTGAAGTTTGTTTGTTCTGTAATAATTCTAATGTTTCTCGAGAGAATAAGGATTCAAATGAGACTCTCGTTGTAGGCGATCCTACAGAAATATCGCTAAAAGTATTAGCTATGAAAGTGAATTTAGACACTACTTCAGAAAAATTATTTGAAGTTCCCTTTGATTCAGATAGAAAAATGATGTCTGTTGTTTCTAAAATCGATAACAAGAATTATGCTTTAATTAAAGGTGCTCCAGATATTTTGCTTAAAAATGCTACTAAAGGTCTGATGGGAGGACAAGAAAAACCAATTGAAGAAGTAAGAGATATAATCTTAAAGAAAAATGAGGAATACGCTCGAAATGCTTTAAGAGTGCTAGGAATAGCTTATAAACCATTAGAGGATAATTTTAAAGAAGAAGAAATAGAAAAAGGTTATACTTATCTCGGTTTAGTAGGAATTATCGATCCTGCGAGAGATGAGGTAAAAGATGCAATTGCAGAAGCAAGAATGGCGGGAATTAGGACAATAATGATCACAGGAGATCATAAAATTACGGCCTTAGCAATAGCTCATGAAATTGGATTAACAGAATCAAATGAGGCAATTACGGGGATTGAATTAGAAGAAATGAATGATGATGATCTTCGAGAAAAAGTGAAAGAGGTTGATGTATTTGCGAGGGTTACTTCTGAACATAAATTACGAATATTACGACGATTAAAAGAATTAGAGAATATAGTTTCAATGACAGGAGATGGTGTAAACGACGCTCCTGCTGTGAAAGCAGCACATGTTGGTGTTGCAATGGGATTAAAAGGAACAGAAGTTACGCAAGAAGCATCTGAAATGATTTTGATTGATGATAATTACGCTACTATCGTAAGTGCTATTGAAGAAGGTAGAGGTATTTTCGAAACTACTAAAGGTTTCTTTCGGTACATGTTAAGTACTAATTTTGATGAAATCTTTTTAATTCTTGTAGCCTACATTGTAATTAAACTATTTGTTAACGTTCCAACGGTATTCTTTGCACTTCCGGTCGTACCTATTCAGATTTTATGGCTTAATATTGCAACAGATGGAATTCCGGCTATGGTACTCGGTTTAACGCCTTCTGATCCTGATGTAATGAAGGAGAAACCCCGAAAGGGATTTACATTATTGCCCGAGATCAAGGGACCCGTGCTTCTTCTAGGGATTTATACATCAATTACAGATATCACGCTATATTTGCTTCTTTGGACTACTTTAATTCCAGCTTGGGCTAAAGCAGGAATTGATCCGCAGTTAACTATGGATTTTCTCACAGTTGGCTCTGAAGCCAATTTATATGCTATTTCTTTAGCACAAACAATATTATTTACTAATTTAGTAGTATGTGAATTATTGTTTGTCTATACTTGTACATCCAATATCAAACCATTTTACTTATTCCCAAATAAACATTTATTCTGGGCTACTGGATTATCGCTTGCCCTACAGTTATTAATCCTTTTTACACCAATGGGATTAGCATTTCATGTAGTTCCTTTAATCCAATGGCAATACTGGGTAACACTCATCTTGGGTGCATTTAGCGTTTCTGTTGTTGATGAACTAAGAAAATGGAGAATCAGAAAGAAAAAAGGTTATAAAATCAGAAATCACGTTTAATTTAAGAGTAGAACTCTTATCTGATTATTTTTTTTTAATTAATTTTAAATTTTTA
>CAZRBD010000073.1:5814-18857 GCA_964598265.1 uncultured archaeon | reverse complement strand
ACTGCTTGAATATTTTTAACGTCTTTAAAAACTTGGATTGTATTTTGAAAAATTCTTTCTTTCTTCCTTTTACGGGGAATAATCACGTAACTTCTTAAGCTCAAAGTACCTAAAACTCCAACTACTGATAGCAATGCGACAACTATACCTATAAATAGATAATCTGGAGAAATATCCCGTAAAACATAAATACTTAATGGAAAGTTTCGGTCCTTAAGTTCGGGAATATCAGTTCTAATTATTATATTAATGGTATATGCTCCTTCAGCATTCTCTGGAATATTTAATTTTAATTCATAAATCCCATTTCTTTCATATTCAAGTTCTCCGAATAGCCGATATTTCCATGAAAAGGTTAGATTAGCATTTTCTATAATGTTTCCAGAACCTTCTTCAGTAAGAAGTAATCTTATTGAAGTAGAGCTTCCAGCCTCTATATCAATTGTTCCGTTGAATGTAATTGTTTCTACATTAATTTCAAGAGGGTGTACTGTTATAGATATGAAAGCTGAAGTACTACCATAATTGACTTTATCAGCAAAAATAGTTACAAAATATGTTTTAATAATACCTTCAAGTGGAATATTATAAGTGGAGAGATTAAGTGTTACAGAACCATTAAGATGATCGGTAACTGTATATTCTGTTTTCCAATCAGTGGTTATGTTAACTCCCCCTGTTATAAAAGTATCAGAAATCGCCCCAATGACATTTACTTGAAAACCCGCATAGCTATTAGCATCCACATTTATAACTTCATGAGGAACTTCTACTATTAATGATTGGTTTATTATTTTTAAGTGAATTAAATCTGTTAAAGAATGATTCTCAAAATATCTATTTGTAGTATTAAAAGAAAAGTAATAATCTCCTAAATCCACACCACTTAAATCCATATCAGCAACATAAATGCCTGAGCCAAAATAAACCATAGTTCCGGAAGCCCCAGAAGGTAAAGTTGAATTATAAGTAATCGTTGCAAAATCGATAGGTGTATTTGAATCAAAATCGGTGAAATTAACTTTCATTAAAAATGGTTCTCCAGAAACCTTCTCTTCATAAGAATTTATAGCTATTAGGTTTGTATGATGCCACACATCAAATTCAAATAGTAAGTATTCCACTTTGACCCTAATTTAAGAGGATTGATTATTAGTGCATGATAGTATTACTTGATATGTCCCGATATTCAAGTTATTGCCTACAGTATAATTGCCAAATTTAGTGTTGTTAGAAAAGAGTAATAAATCATCTTTTAAGAAAATAGTACCATTAGGATATTCAATTGTTAAATTTAATTGCGTATCCGTGAGAAAAAAAGTTTCATTATTCAAAGTTACGTTTATTTGAAATATGTCACCTAAAGTGAGACTCGACTTTTTAATGAAATTCAAACCATTCTTAACACCAATATTCCCAGTAGAGATATAGTTCTTGCTACTCGCCTCAAGAGTCCATAAACCAGAACTCAGAATACCTTTTGGAATTATTAACTTCTCAGAGCCAAATCCTGTTCCTGTACAATCTCCTACTTTTTCTTCCCCAAAACCATTTAATATAGAAGTGATATTCCAATCGTTTGGCTTTGTTATTTCAACCCAATTATTTAAATAATTATAGGGAATGAAAATAAAGCTTTCTGTGAGCCAAGTTATGTTTATCCCATTAGTATATCGACTTCCTTCTTGGCCCTCTATAGTAGAATTAAAAGTTTTCACTGCTTCTGATGTAATAGTAATGTTATAGATGGTAAAATCCTCTGTAAAGGTATCATTTTTTGAAATCGTGAAGATAATATCGCTATCTTCGCTATTACTAAATAATTCATCAATAAAGGCGCTCCCTTTACCATAAGTACTATTAGTATAATTATAAATGTCATAATTATATATATCGTCTGTATCATTAGCGATCAATAAATTAGGTACGTTAGGTTTTGTCCATAAAGAAAATTGTATATTATCAAATCCTAAGGTATGAACTTTGCCTCCTGGGTCAGTTTCATTTGGAAAAAAGACGCCTACCCTAATTGTGGCATTATCCGGAAGTTGTTGATTAATACTTGTAAGATCAATGTCTAAATCCATCGGTGTCCAAAGATTTTCATTTAGATCCAAAAAAGATACAGATTTATTTATTTCAAAGCCTCCAATATTAATTGAAATAAATGCACTTTTATTTTCTTCAGAAACGGGTCCTCCTGATCCTAGAGTATAGAGATAATCCATCGATAAGGTTGCAAATGTATTAGATGCTAAAGGTTCAGAGATAGTTATATTTTCTTCAAAATAACCATAAGAACCCTTTGGAACATCATTCTTTAAAACATTCATTTCAATATAACCAGAAGGATCCCAAGATCGTTTTTCAAATGTATTTTCATCAGTAGTAAAATATTCCCAAGGGGCTTCACCTGTATCAAAAGTGCCGTTGATGACCCAATCTTTTTGATGTGAAACGCCATCATATGTTATAGTTACATTCTTTGATGTCCAGCCCTCTAATAGCCTGAAACTTATATCAGAAGGTAAAGAAAGAGGGTAAAAAGTGTTAGTTATAGTAGAGTGTTGATATATTAGTAATGGTTTCGAATTTGGTTGTATTTGAGATAAATTGGGATCATTAAAATTATTTAAATCATTATTATTTTGGTTTTTTTCATTGAAAAAACCTTTGTATAAGGGGATTGCAAGGTATAACATGAATAATATAAAAAGTGATATTTTCAACTTCTTGTAACTTCTACGATTATAGTTCCTATTATTCCGCTTCATAACCTAAATCAAAGTTCAAATTGATTAAAAATATTAAACTTGTAATAATTTTCTGAATTTTAATGGATATTAAATTATTTTTCTTATAAATTATTGAAATATCTAGAAATTATGTTTATTACAATAATGTAGAATTTTTTATCTTAAATTATAAAAAGGAAGATTAAATTGAATTTAAAATATACGATTTTTTCAATCAAACGTGTTATGATCACATTATCGTTCCGTTTATTCCATTAAATTCTATGAAAAAAAAGAATTGGAAATTTGAGATTATAAAAGTTTGATATTATTACAATTTATAAAAGGATTCCTCAAATTCAGGTTTTCCTTTATACTTTTGTAAGAAGATAGCTCCACCAATATCAGAACTTCCTTCTTGAAACACCAGTGGATTAACTTTTATTCCACATGTTTCAAAAGCATTTTTAATATCTTCCATTGAGGGTGGACATCCCCTAATAGGGACTAATTCCTTAATGTTCGGATGATCTCTATTTTTTTTATACTGACACTGCCCAACAAGGATTGTCTTATTCATTCCAGCTGAAGGTTCCATTATTTTACCTGTTAGAAATTCGATCCCACCAAAAGTCTCTCCATTCCAAGCATTTTTCAGTAGCACTAATAACAACCCATTAATTTGACTACAGTAGGTACACATTGTTGTATCATATTCTCTGTATTTTATGCCTTTAAATTGTCTGTTATAAAATGGTAGTGGTAAATCACCAGCTTCATTGTATATGAATTTCCACTCATGATGTGTAGCTACATCCTCTATTTTCTCTCCTACAACCTCAATATCTGATAAATCAGGTGATCTATTTCTATCTTCAGCAGCTTGTACTAACTGGGGTACATCGGAGGGTTCAATCCCCAAGATTTTGGCACCAACCATATCAGCGGAAAAAATATCCTTAGAAGCAATTAAAATATTAGTTTTATGAGGTTTTCCATCCATGGAAGGTCCGCGTTCTAATGTATAAATTCCATCAATGAGTGTAAGACACGGAGGGATATTGTTTGGAAGTTTTGCAACGTTAAAATGAAGGGTTTTTATAGGATCAGCACTGTGAAATTTCTTTCGAGAGGCTATATTGATAAGTCCTTTAAGGTTTTTTGTCCCTAAACTTATCACTGCTTGGCTGTGAGTTTTTAATACAGGAAGACTAATAATATAATCCGCCTTCAGAGCATCTGAGGCGAAATTTACGAGAAATTCACAACCCATGTCTATTTTCTCGTGTACTCTATCATTTGTATTAATTAACTTTACTCCAAATCGTTCCTTAAGATCGTTATATCCCAACTTCTTGAAGGCATCTTTTGCTGCTTCAACACTCCCAAATCCTTCGCCAATTGTTATGTCCTCAATCCCATGCTCTTTCAATAAAGTTACAACATCTTCCATGACTCTTGATGTGGTAATTACACCCCATTTAGGATGTGGACCAGTACTCCAGTATACAATATTTGGTTTAATGAATATCTTGGCATCTTTTGCTAAATCACTAAAGAGGTTAGATAATTCGACTGTCTTTCGAACAGATTCTAAAGGCTTTTCATACTTTACAACAGATACTATTGATTTGCTCATTATAATACCTTTTATTTATATTTCTTATATTGAATATTGAATATTTTAAAAATTAAATTATACGAAAAAATTCTTGTACATTTTAAATTGATTCCTTCCTATCTCTCCATTCTTCTGCTAACATGCCCATCATTATGGCATCGTGATAACTTCCCTTAATCCAAACAAACTGTCGTCTTCGTCCTTCTTCTGTAAAACCTAGTTTCTTATACAATTTAATTGCTCTACTATTATAATCATATACATTCAATTCAATTCTGTTGAGATTTACAGTGGCGAAGCCGTATTCTAATAATAATTCCATTGCCTCAGTTCCAAATCCCTTATTTTGATATAAATTTTCCCCAATTACTGTACCACTCTCTCCTACTCTATTCTTCCAATTAATATTATGAATTCCACAATTGCCAATCAGAATTTCTGTAGTATCCTCTTTTGAGATAACAATTGAGAAATAAGTTGTGTCTTGTCTGTTTTTCAAGTTTTCAAGCTAGTCTTCTTCTTCCATCTGAGTGAGTGGTCGATACATTACTAAGTATTGGGTAATTTCTGGATCATTAAACCATTTAAGAAAGAATTTTATATATTTGCGTTTAATTGGGGTTAAACTAATTCTCTTCCCTCTCAACATAGAAGAAAAAATCAATTTCGAAATAAAAAATTATTCATTTTTAGATGTATTAAAAATAAAGAAAGAAATTATATATATTTCAGAAGGTAATATTTTTTCTACGGGCTATAAATTTCACTATTTCAAATGAAACTATACAAATTAAGGAAATCAAGAAACACATTAACCAATCAAAAGCAGTTAAATACATAAACATGAAATTAACTCCTGATGATGCTAAAGCAACTTGAGCACCTGGTATATACATCAACATTATGAGTATAGCAAATAGTAAACCAATTATTAGATACATACTTTTATTGCTGTCTTCACGTGTACTCTTTATTAAAGACTTATTAGGCCGTCTGATTTGGAATATTAAGAAAGATTCACAAAAGAATAGAGTAACCATTAACATCGTCAAGGTTTTAGCGGAGTTTAAACTAACGTTGAAAGGATTTAAGTCATTATTTAGCGGAGAATAGAGATAAGCAGGATTAAGATCACCAAAATTCCAATTTTCTGCAAAAACAGGATATACTCCGCTGATTGTAATATAATAAACCACCACCATGCTTATCGAAAGTAGAATCCCAAATATTAGTAGTAGACCTATGATATTTTTTGAAAGTATCTCTTCTTCATCTCGTGGTTTTTCCTTCATGACATCTTTAGAAGTTATATCGAAAGTTAAAATTAGGCCAGGGAACATATGTAGTGTAATACTTAAGAAAATCCATTGTAGATAAAATGCCGGATCTAAAAAATATGGTTTATCTAAAATAATTGCTAGAATAAATTGTACCACTCCCTCAAAAATATTAATAACAATATAGAAAAATACTACTGCGCGAATTTTGGCGAAAATACCCCTCCCATGGTGAATTCCAGTTACGATTGAGTTGAATGAGTCATCAGAAATAACCATATCTGATGCTTCTTTAGCCACATCAGTCCCTGCAATACCCATCGCGACTCCCGCATCAGCCATATTCAATGCTAAAGCGTCATTCACACCGTCCCCCGTCATCGCAACCACCCTATTTTCCTTCTGATATTTTTCGACAATATCTTGTTTATGCTCTGGAGAAACCCTTGCAAATACTTTAATTTTCCTTAATTCTTCAAAAGATTCGATATCTTTTACATATTTACCTTCGAGCGCTAGGTCTTTTTCATCTTTTACAATAGAAATTTGTGAGGCAATCGCTCTAGCAGTTGCAGGAGCATCACCTGTAATCATTATTACATCTACTCCTGCTTCATGACATTGAATAACTGAATCCTTCACGCCATCTCTAGGAGGATCAAGAATTGTGACAAATCCAATATAAGTCATATCTGACTCACTATTTTTCCTTCCACCTTCTCCTTCTGGTGGTTTTTCATTCATCATTTTATAACTCAAACTCAATATCCTAAAACCTTGATGAGCATAGAGATCAACAATTTCAATAACTTTTTTCCTGATTTCTTCAGTAAATGGGATTTCTTTATCCTTATATATTATTTTTGCACAAAGAGGGATTAAAATCTCACTGGCACCTTTTGTGTAAGAGTAAAATGTTCCATTTTTTTTATATAGCTTTGTCATTCTTTTCAAAGTCGAATCAAAAGGATATTCTGTTATTTGATTATAATCATCAAGTACAATATCTCCCATTCCTTTTTGGTATAAAACCATTAAAGCTCCTTCTGTTGGAGAACCGACTACGTTCCAGTTATAAACAATTTTCCTCGGTGTTTTTATTTCATTTTTTATGAGAGCCGAATTATTATTCAAGAATCCTGCGATTAAAAGTAATTTGAGATGAGGAAAATCATCAATATGTTTAACGAATTTAAAATTTTTTTGATCATCTACTAATATTATCTCTCCATCAGGGTCATATCCTGAGCCTGTCACTTTATAAATTGAACCGTTTGTCCATATATGTTCAACCGACATTTGGTTTTTAGTTAAAGTGCCAGTTTTATCAGAACAGACTACACTCACACGTCCTAAACTATCAACAGAAGCAAGATTTCTGATTATAACACCGTAATGTGCCATAGCTAAAACACCAGTAACTAAAATGATTGTTGTGAGTAATGGGATATTGATAGGCATTAGATCCAATGCTGCGTTTAAACTTTCAATTATAATAGCTCCTAATCCTCCCGCTGCCTCTATTTCAGCATTGCTTCTAACTGCTAAGATGATAATTAAAATAATAACCCACATCCCAAATACCATTAATCCTAACCACTTCCCAAAATTGTTCATTTTTTCCCGAATAGGAATTTCACTAGTACCTGCTTCTTCGAGCCCATGAGAAATCTTACCAATTTCAGTATCTCCCCCCGTATCCACTACAATGGATTTACCAGTTCCGGTTGTAATATAAGTACCATAAAACACCATGTTTTTACGATCCCCAATAGGAGCCTCCTCTTCATTTAATGCAATACCTCTTTCTAATTTTTTTATGGGTTCACTTTCCCCTGTTAATGAAGCTTCGTTTGCCTCCAAATTAAAAGATTCAATTATTCTTGCATCAGCAGGAATTTTGTCACCTTGGTTTAAAACTAAAAGATCTCCAATTACAATTTCTTTGGTGGGAATATCTTTTTTTTGACCTTCTCTAATTAAAGTAGATGTTGGTGCAGATAATTCCCTCAATGCTTTTAATTTTTTCGTAGCTCTAAATTGTTGAACAATAGCTACTATACAATTCAGAGCAACTATTCCTAAAGTAAGGGCGATCATTATCATATTACTCTTCTCACTAAATAAACCTACTATAAATAATATTAAGGCACCAATTAGGTAAATAACAATTAACCAATTAAACAATGGGGCCAAATAAATCTTAATAAATCCCTTAGATACCTTAGGAATTTCATTAGTTCCATATTTTTCTAGTCTAATCTGAGCTTCTTGCTCAGTTAAACCCTTAATGGGATTAGTCTCAAGTCTTTTGTAGATTTGGTCTAATTCCAAGTTATAAAATTCTTTTTCTATTGATTTCATAGCAACTCCCTGCAAATTTTAAATCAAATTAAACGTGATTAATTTTGAAATTCTTATCAATGTAATAAATAGTCTATAATAATTATGGTTTTTAAGTTTAACATAATATTTGCTGGAAAAAAAAGAATATTATAGTTTTTTTTGTTGGAACTTAATATACTTAATTTGGGAAAAAAGAAATAAAATGAAAAGAATAAGAAGGAATGTATAACCAATTAAAAGAAGATCTTTTTTCTTCTGGCGAAAAATTTTACAAGTTCGACTCCTAATATCCCTGGCATGGCTAGACCGAAGCAAATTAACCAATCTTCAATACTAAGGAACATAAAATTTAACCCTAATCCAGGTATTGCCGAATTTACTGAGATCGAAAACAGAACTACTAAAACATGAATGCCAAATGCCAATAGACACATGAATAAGAGAGTAAAACACATTTCATTCTTAATACTTTTATAAGCTGATTTATTGGGGCGACGAAATGTCCAAATGAAAAAACCTTCGAAAATATATATTGTTGTAACAAACATAGTTCTTGCCTTCATATTTACTAGATTAGCACTATTGGGTATAAAGCTCAAATTTTCATTCCAAAAATTTAATGGGATTGTCCCATTTAGCGTAAGTGTTAAAGCGAAGAATATCCCTAATCCCCCTAGAAATGCTTGTATTAGTAATAAAATCCAAAGATTTCTATTTAATAATTGCTCTTCATTTTTTGGGGGTTCCATCATAACATCTTTAGGATGTGTATCAACAACAAGCGCCAATGAAGGTAAAGAATGCATTATTCCGAAAATATAGATATGTTGCCAATTACTGGCAAATAATCTAAATCCTATGAAAGGTTCCAAGATTTCAAACATAAAAAATAGAACACTTTCCATTATATTTATGCATATAAAGAAGAAAATTATCGTTCGGATTTTTGAGAAAATTCCTCTCCCCGTTTTCACTCCCTGTTGTATTGAGGAAAAGTTATCATCTGTAATGATCATATCAGACGTTTCTTTTGCAAGATCAGTGCCAGTTATACCCATCGCAATTCCGGCATTAGCTAACTTTAACGCGGGAGCGTCATTTATGCCGTCTCCTGTCATAGCACATATTAATCCTTGTTTTTGATAATTTTCTACGATAATTTCTTTATCGGTTGGCTCTACACGAGCAAATACGGTAACTTTGTTAAACTCTGATAAAGGTAAATCTTTTAAATTATCCCCTGTAATGACTAAATCTCCCTCTCTATAAATGCCCATATTGGAGGCAATAGTTTTAGCAGTAGCAGGATGGTCTCCAGTCACCATTACCACTTTAACACCACCTGTTCGACATTCTCCAACAGCTTCTTTAACTCCCGGTCGAGAAGGATCCATTATAGATACAAAACCTAAGAAATTCAATCCATTCTCCAAATTTTTCCTCTCTAATTCATCACTTTTTTGAACAGTTTTATACGCAACTGCTAAAGTTCTAAATCCCTGATTGGCACGTTCATTTATCTTACCTGAGATCATATTTTTGTAATTCTTGTCGAGATTTTTCATAGTTCCATTTATTTCTATTTGAGACGATATCTCTAGCATTCTTTCTGGTGCTCCCTTTGAAAAAACGTAAATCTTATGGGTATCATCATGAGTTTTACATACCGTTGTCATCTTTTTAACTTTTGAACTAAAGGAAAATTCTTTTAATATTTCGAAACTTTTCTTTATATCATAAGGGTATAATCCGGCTTTTTCTGTTAAAACTAATAATGCCGCTTCAGTGGGAGAACCAAGTGCTCTTCTAACTGCTTTTTCTTTTATGTCCTTTAATTTTACTTTTACATCCTCATATACGAGTTTTGCATTATTATTGACTACAATTGCATTTATGAATTTTAAGAACGTTTTGTTTTCGTTCAATTCAATTGGCTTGCCTTCTTTAAGAATACGGCCCTCTGCATCATATCCTGAGCCAGTAACATCATATTCTTGTTCATTTATCCAAAATTTTTCAACTGTCATCTCGTTTTTTGTTATTGTTCCTGTTTTATCTGAAGCAATTACTGAAACGCGCCCGAGTGATTCGATGGCGGACAAGTTTTTTATAATTACCCCCATTTGAGCCATGTTTAGCACGCCTGTAATGAGGACTAATGTACTTAGAAGCGGTAAATTAATTGGAACGACACTCATGGCACTAATTATAGAATTAGAAATAGCTTCAATTATTTCATTTTGCACAAAATTTCCTTGAATATTTAGAATAGCGAGCTTGAAAATGATAAGAGATATGAGAAAGAGAAGTACAATAGTTCCAAGAATATATCCTAAGCGATTTAATTTCCGCGTTAAAGGGATATCTTCGATACTACCCATTTCATTTAACGTCTGAGAAATCTTTCCAATTTCGGTATTAACACCGGTTCCAATTATTAGTTCCTTAGCTCTTCCTGTTTGAACATATGTTCCCATAAATACCATATTGCTTTGACCTTGTATGCTGATTTCTTTATCTTCTAAAGCGTTGGTATTTTTCTCTACCGGTTCACTCTCCCCCGTAAGAGGTGCTTCATCAACACTCAAATTCATCTGCTCAATAATCCTTCCATCAGCCGGGACTTTATCTCCTTGATTTAATAGAGCAATATCTCCTGGAATCAAATGACTTGCTGCAATCTCAAATTGCTTTCCATTACGGATTACTGTTGTTTTTAAAGCGGAGATTTCTCTAAGAGACTCTAAGGCTTTTTGGGCTCTAAATTGTTGAATTATCGCAGTTATTGAATTTATAATAACGACAGTAAAAGTAATAATTTGGGTCTCCCCTTCCCCCAAAATCACAATTATAATTCCAGTTATAAGTAAGATCATTATTAAGAAGTTAAAGAGAGGATATATATAGATTCGAATAATACTTTTAGAGATCTTTGGTAGTTCATTAGCACCATACTCTTCTAGTCTATTTTGAACTATATCATCAACTAAACCTGTGTCAGGATCAGTCTCAAAGGTTTTGATTAATTCTTTAACCGTCTTGTGATAATATCTTACACTTGGTTTTGCTGATGACATTATTGTTAAGGTTTAGCGACTATGATTATTAAATAATTATAAATATGGTTTTATACCTTTTAAGCTTACATTTTACATAAAGATTTGAAATAGAATTTCCTTTGTTCAGATATTGAGTTTGTGAGGATTTCCTAAAATTCCTTTTAATACATGGAACTTTTTTCTGATAGTTGTGCTAGAGAATTTAGTAACACTTTCAATTAAGCTTTGAGTAAAGATTTTTTTGTTATCAAGCGTCTGTCCTATGTAGTAAATTAAACCCGCAGTAAAAGCCTTATAATTAAGATTTTGAATATGCTCATATGGTATAATTTTGAGAATCTTGTCAGCTAATAACAACATATCAATTCTCATTTTTTCAAATTGGAATTTATCCGTAAAATATTCTTGGATTCTCTCATATGGAATATTGTTAACATCTTTTTGAAAGACAATTTTTATTCGGTCTTTAATCTCTTGTTCTAAATTTACAGAGCTTTTGGTTAACATTTTTTCTGTACGCTTAATTTTTAACATTGCATTATTTAACATCTTTTTATTTATTTTATGCCCTAACTCCTTTGATACCCTTATGAATTCTTCTATACGTATATTTGTAGTTTCTCTAATTTCCATCCATATTATAGCAAGGAAAATTATAACCATATTCTGATAACTGTGGCGGTGATATTTGTTAAATCTAAGGTACATATCTTTTATTCCTTTGTACTTAGCATTATCGATATTAAGTCCAATCCCATGACTTTTTAGAAGCTCAATCGTTTTTTTCTGTTCAGTAAAATCAGATTCGTAATCTCTAAACCATTTACTCAGTGTTTTAATTCTCTCGTATTTTCCTTTGATCATCGGATCCTGTAAAGCTTTTGAATCACTAATCTTAATATTTCTTTCATAGTTTCTTTGAGAATCTGAATAATTTGCACTTCGTGATGTTGTTTTTTCGAAGGATATATCTTTTTCCATATCTTGATTATCTTTTTCCCTTAGATATTTTAAATATCCTCGAACACTCACTTCATGTTTACACGTTTGGCAAATATATCTCTTGCTATCTTTTTTTATGTACCTATGATCACAAATCGAATTTTTTGAATCGGAAGTCTGCATACTCGTCAAATAGCTCCAAAAATTGAATTATTCTCTTAATAACATAAAATTTTTAGAAATACAATAATATTAAAAATTTTATTAAATTTCAAAAACAATAATAAGTAAAAAAATAATAGAATAAATAATTTTCTTTATCTTGAACTATACCAGTGGATAAAAATGGAACACAGAAAAATTCAAAAATTTATTGAAATAATTGGGTCTATAATAATAATTCTTACGTTAATAGAAATCTCTTATATTATTTTGTTGAATTTCACAGAGTTCAATTTCAGTGGCGATTCAATGTTCTTATATGAATTTGTCTACAGTGCTAGTATTTTACCCCTTTCAGGAACAATATTATGGATACTCGTAAATTTTTCTATAGTTAGTTTTTTAATAATTGGGATTTTTTTAGTTAAAATAGCGAACAATAACAATATTGAAAGTCGACCTTTAGCGAAATATATGGTTGTTATTGGGATGGTTATATTAATGGCAGCTTTAGTTAAAATGAATTTTCTGGTTCTGTTTGGTAAAGTAAATTTAACTACAATTTCTTGTTCAATCGCTTTTCAAACCGCTCTTTATGATTTATATATTACTCCAATTATAGCAGCAGTGTTTTGGGTATTTTTTATATCATTTAATTGTTATTTTTTAATTTCAGGATTATTTATAACTGGATTTGGAATAAAATGGTCTATTTTACAAGAACCAGCGGAAAATCTAGGATCAGAATCTTCTTAAATTTAATTTGATAATGAAATTACTACTGACTTCAGCTGGATTCGAAAATTGACATTTTAATCATTAAGGCTCTAAGTCTGCTACATATAAACACTTTATTATTTCAAAATTGTTTAGACCTTCTACACTTCTAATATTAATATTC
>CAZRBD010000073.1:0-5804 GCA_964598265.1 uncultured archaeon | reverse complement strand
GTTTGGCTCGACTCCGTAAAGTGACCTCCGTAATCTTGGCGATGTTTGCTACAAGTGATTGGGTCTTTCTTATTGAACCATTTTTAGCGGCAATATAAATACAAGCTGCTGCCAAACCTTTAGGATCTTTTCCAGTTCGTTTTAATCCATTTTTTGAAGCATTTATAAGCATGTTAATTGCATTTTTCTGAATTTTGATTGGCAAATCGAGTTCATTCCCAAACCGGAAAACTAAAATCTCCGCAGTAATGGGTTGATATCTGAGATTTAATTCAGGCAATACTTCCCTGATAATCATAGCAAGGCTTCTATGCACAGTTCTTCTTGGCGTTAATGATGCTTCACATACTTCGTCTAATAATCGAGGAAAATCATGTACCCTAATAGCAGCATATAAAGATCCTGAAATAAAACCGTTAATCGATCGTCCCATAGTTAATTTCTTTTTTGCTACAATACTATAAATCTTCCATGATGTCTCAGCAATATATTCAGGGATATTTAATTTAGAGGTAAGCATTTTTAACTTAGGTTTAGCCTCCCAGAAATTTCTTTCTATGCTGGATATTAAAGAGTTTTGAATTTTTGAGAGTCGAGAAAAGAGAGCTTGTTCACGGGGACCAATACTTTTACCCTTACTATCTATTTTCGTGTTCGGGAGCATGGTGCGCGGCCCAAAATCGCGCCAACGAGGTTCTGTCCTGCGACGGGTTTGTATTTCTTCAATTGTGTATGCTCTCCGTTCATTTACCACAAATGTTCTATCGAAGATTAACCCACAATTAATGCATATTTCATTACCGTCCCGAGATTCTATAAAAGGTTTACCACAACAAATTGAATGGACATTCTCTTGAAGAGGATTCTGCTGTTTAATAAGACTACGATAATTACTATTCATTTTATTTCCCAAATCGTGCTTTTAATGAAGGTGATATACATATTAAAAAATTGATATGAAAAAATTAGATGTTAAATCTATAATAGAATATATTATTCCAGTTACACTTTTAAATGTTTGGATGAAATCTTTTTATTTTTGAAATTTATTATAATAATTGGGGGGAATAGTATTTCTATCTTTATTTTTTTCAGAAAAGAACGACAAATTTGATAAAATGTTTATTTGAAACAAAAAAATATTTTTTCAATCAAATAGTATAACGTTTGATTAAATTTAGTAATCTATAGTAAAAAAATCAGTAAATGAAAGAGGAATTATTTATTCCTACCTTTTTATAAAGGTTAAAATCGATTTAGGTTTTTTCTGTCTTTTTTTGATATTTTTGAATTCTTTCTATTTGATCTTCTTTTTTAAATGCTTTTAATAGTCTGGACTTATCGGATGGAGAATTACTAACCCAAAAAGCAATTAATTAGTAAGATTATGATAAAAAGAGAGAAAAGAAAGAGAAGTAATTAAGAGGCGAGGTTTAGTATAAATCAAATTGTATTACTTCTTAATTCTCTCAAAAATAGACAATGTGTGATCAAAGTTATATTTCATTCAAAATTTTGGTATTTAAACACCCCCAACAATTTTTTCTTTTTTATAAAAAGAACAAGAATTGGAAGACTTGAATAATTTAAGATGTTATAAGAAAAATACTTAGTTTATTTGGGGTTGTTATAAACTTGTTAATTCTGATTCTTAATTGTTTTCTGGCAACCCCAATATTAGAATGGATTCGTTATTTGTAAATTTAATCTATATCGTTCCAATTAATTGCTGGTCGCTGATGAAATAAACTAGAGGTTAAGTTTTTTTATAAAGACCAAGGAAAATAACTACAAATATGCAAACATCGACAAATTCTACTACAATAATATAAGTGGCAGTTTTCCCAAGAATATTTTGCATTACTGGCCTGAATATATTTGAAATCATATACAAAAGAAAGCCAATTGTTAATATTTTTGGTTTTATAACTCTAAGGCGCTTTAATCTATAAGCCAAGAAAAATTTATATACTATTCCTGCAAGAGAAGGGATTAGAATAATAGGTAAAACCATACCTAAAATGGTTATATCCGGAATAAAAATAATCGCTGCGGATTCAATCCCAACGATTAGGAGTATCAGCCTAGCCCTAAATAAATTCATGAACCTTTTATTTTTTAATTTAGTGTACTTATCTTCTAATCTAAAGAAAATAACTTCAAATCCGAGATATATAAGAGGAGCGACCTCAAAAATGATAATAAAGTAACAAATTTTGAGAAGTAATAGCGCTAAGTTGGTAGTGAAAGCGGCAAAGGTAAGGTCAAAAAACAGATCAAAAACCTTACCAAAAATTAAAATGAGGAAAAATAAACCAAGTAAAAAAGGAACCAACCCCGATATCAATAAATATTCAATACCCTCAGAATTATACCGAAGGCTGACCCGTAAATAAAAGGGAACCCCCTACCAAAATTCACTGAAATCTGTAAAGCCATTACCAAGGTAATAATTCCAACAATTTATAGGCTCAATCCTACTACATGTAAATTCCTTGATGACATTGATTTCACCTTTTTTCTTCTCCAGTTTTTCTTTTATTCAAGTAATTCTCTCTGTTTTGCTTGTTTACGCTTATATTCTCCTAATAAAAACTAGGCAATTTTAAACGCTGTGATTCATGGATTGTCCCGTATTGCTGAGACTTATAATTATGCTGTGTTGCTAACCAATCAAGTAGCCGTGAAAATGATGGGAATGTTTTCATCGAATGACGCTATAGGAGACTTTATTTGAGGAGAGTGGACTTAGAAATAAAGTTTCTGAGGTGAAAGATGAAATATCGTTAGTAACTGTTAAAGGAATAGGGAAAGGGAGTGCTGAGAACTTGAAGGCTCAAGGGATCAAGTCAATTTCAGATCTTCTGAAAGCAAGTCCTGAGGACCTCTCATCACGCATATCTGGTACTTCTAAAAAGACACTAAGTGATTGATAATCAAAAGCAAAGGCATTAATGAATTCTTAACTTTTTATTTTTTTTTTAATTTCTATTTCCTATAACACAACATTTATCTCACAAGATATTATGCTTGCGGATTTTAAAGAAAAAATACGGAGTCTCCTTAGGAATTGTGTCCACTGGATCTGTTCTTGGTATATTTATTATTAATTTGAGGGATTATTTCTGGGAGAAATGAAAATCATTCCAAATTTCTTTCACTATGGAATAATGTTTATCCGAAGTTACAAGGGTTAATTTTAAATTATAACAGATCGCTGCTATGATTATATCATAAGGAGGGATTGGTTTACCTATCTTATAAAGTGCTTGAGATAAAATTATGGCAGATTTATAATCTTGGTTACTCGGATAAATAATTTTTAACTTTTTAAAATATTCTAATGATTTAGGAAATTCAATAATGTTGAAAATAGTTGTATATCCTTCAATTTCACTTCGGTTTGACTTCTGAAATGCTATTAATCTATTTGTATCGAATAAGTTCTCTCCCATTTTAATTGCCTCATTTTCTTATATATTTCAACTGCTTTATCAAATGGGATATCATCCATAGAGAAACCGTTCTTTATTACTCTTTCGCTTAGTTCAGTGATCTTTTCCACATTAAGGTTTTCTAACTTCTCTAAATATCTTTCAATTATTTGCCTATATAATGTAGTCCACTTTATCTCACTAAATTTCTTCATCCTTTTATAGAGATCCTCAGATACTGAAAACGTTATGTTTGGCATAATTATAATAAGCTTTACTTATTTATTAATTTTTACTTATATAAGGTATATCTATGTTTTTAAATTTTAATAGATCTGTATGTCTTATAGCATGTTTTTCGCTGAAAATTCTTTAAGGGGGATTAAAAATATTATAGGAAAATATCTTTTGGTAAATTAGCATTACACTATGATTAAACCTTACCCCTATTGAATTTTAGACCTTGTAATCGCTTTTAAAAATTGGGATAATGATATTTTTAGAGGTATATCTCAAGGTGTGTCAATTCTAAATTGAGATGGAGATCGTAGTAAAATGAATTAAACAAACTCCAAATTATATTTATCTTCTTTTGACAACTTCTTGACAATATAACATTTTGAACAATAAATAAAAAAGAATTGTTTTTTAGGTTTAAAATTTTTGGATCTTTTAAATCTATTATTTCCGCAAAAGCTACATTTTACATAATCCATTATGCTTTCACTGGTTTAAATTATTAAAAGAAATATATAGTAATGAAGATATAATTACTAAGATATCTAAGAAATTAAGGAAGAATTCGATAAAAAAGGTTTACTTGATCCAACTATAAAAAGAAAAAAATAAAGAGTGGGTGCAAAATTCAGTGCTGGTGAGAAGATTTCATCTATTTTTCGTTAGTTTTAAGATTACAGTAAGCTCATTTTATATAAAATTACTTTTTATAAGAATTTCTAAGGTATTTTTTATAACTTTGTGTTAGATTACCTTTATAATATGGTTTTCTACCTGTATCTTTACTATATTTTTTATATAATCTGTTTTTCCAATCTTTAAAATTGTTAGTTTCAGATTCATTCCAGATTGCATTCTTACCAGTTAAGGTTTCAAAGATTTTTTTTTCTAAAATCTCTTTGCGTTGTTTATTAGGTTTTGAGGTATTTTTATTAAAGTTTTTTTTTAGTTTTTTGTTTTTAATAAGTCTTTTTTTAATCAAGTTTTTTAAATATAATGAGAATTTCTTTGTAGGTTTTCCTTTGTAATGAGTAATTTTCCCCGTTTCTACTTGATATTTGTTTTTAATTTTTGCTTTCCAGTTCTGAAAGTTTTTTGTTTCAGATCCGTTCCAAATAGCTTTTTTATAGATCAATTTCTCAAATACAAAAGCTTCTATATTTTTAATTCCTGGATCTTTAACTTGTGTAGATTTTTTCTTTAGAATGTCTCTTTTAGTTTTGATTATTGGCTTTGTGTTTTTATTAATAATTTCTAAAATTTCAGACCCATTTATTTTTCTTCCACTGCCAATTGTAAAAAAGGGTTCACTTATTGCATCTAATTGAACAGAAAAGTCAAATATTTGATGATTATCAACTGGGGGTCCAAAATATTTTGCTAAAATTATTATTGTGCCATTATTTTGTGAAATATCAATAAGATTATTCGAATTACGGGTAACTTGATATAAAGAAAGGTAGGTAAAGTCACTTATTTTATCAATTTCTTTGATATTTTCCTTGTTTTTAATGAGAACAGTATACTTCGATTTATTTTTTCCATTAATTGAAACATCGAGAGCTGTTAAGTTATATCCTGCTTCTTTCTCTAATGTCTTTTCTATAATAAACTTAATAAATTTCTTAACTTGAATCCATTTTGACTTTTTAGCCAATCCAATTATTTCTCTTAAACTTTCTTCAGGCATCAATAACACTTAAATAAAACAAATAGAATTCCTTAACCCGTTGGAAATAAATCTTACATTTATTTACACAATATACATAAAAAAAGTATTTAATATATATAACTAATCCATCATCATTTTTGTGATGTGATACTATGAAAGTACACATAATCTTGCTTGGTAGGAAGCAGGCTCCATTCTCTCAATTTTTGCTAGATTTCCATTAGCAGCTTATTTTTATTTTCGACCAAGTGGATCACAAACTGTCTCTGCTGGTTTGAACATTAATAAAATTATCTTAGGTCTCCGTTCCGCTGAAGTATCGCAACCAAATGGGTAGTACGTTTGAATTAATTACAAATAAACTTATTTTTGTTAAGAATTATGGATTCATTTTTCTAACAGATATCGCTGATTTTTTTCTAAGAATATATTTAAATAACATAAAGCACGTTCTTGATCGA
>CAZRBD010000072.1:0-19258 GCA_964598265.1 uncultured archaeon | reverse complement strand
GTTCTAAAGAAACAGATTCAATATTAAGGTCATCAAAATGGAAGAAGTCATTAAAATGGAAGAATTTGAATGTGAAGTTTTGATTATTGGAGCAGGTCCTGCAGGGTTGACAGCAGGAATTTACTGTGCGCGAGCCAATAGAAATGTAATCATTCTAAAAGGTAAAGAATTATCAGCACTAGAAAAAACAAAGGAAATTCAAAATTGGCCAGGGGAAATCGACATTAAAGGCAAGCACTTATTATTAAAGTTTCGGGAACACGCTTTAAGTTATTCTGAAAATATTAGAATTATTGAAGGTGATGTAATTTCACTTATGCTAGGGATGGGAGTAAATATGACTTCGACAAGAACTGCAAATATCACTTCTGACGTTGCTATAATCGCTACGGGGAGTGGAAATCGAAAAGAAATTATCAAAGGGGAGAGTGCGTTACTCGGTTATGGTGTTTCTTACTGTGCATTATGCGATGGCCCACTATATAGAGATA
This sequence comes from uncultured archaeon, assembly GCA_964598265.1. Taxonomy (GTDB): domain Archaea; phylum Asgardarchaeota; class Lokiarchaeia; order Sigyniarchaeales; family SOKP01; genus Loki-b32. The sequence goes on along the minus strand of CAZRBD010000072.1, from coordinate 18,767 downwards.
AAGTTGTGTATTTATATGGGGATGATGAAGAAACTTTAGAGGATGCTTTAGCCCTTCATCAAATGGGTTGTATAACTCATGTCATTACAAAAAAGAGCGTAGAAGATTTACCCGAGAAAATTTATGAAGTTAAAGATGCGGGGATTGAAGTAATTGATAATTTTGAAGTGACAGAAGCTGTTGCAAATCCAGAAGGTATTATTGAAAAAATAATATGCAAATCTACCAAAAATGATTCGGGAGAAAATACGGAATTGAAGGAATTTGAATTAAATTGCTTGTTTATTTTATCCCATATATCCTCAAATTCAATTTTCAAGAAGGCTGGAGTAGAAATAGATGATAGAGGAAATATAAAAGTTGATGAAGACCAAACTACAAACCTTAAAGGGGTATATGCTGCAGGAGATGTTACTGGAGGCCTTTTCCAAGTTGTAATTGCTGTAGCAGAAGGAGCAAAAGCAGGTATTAAAGCCTGTAGATATCTTCGACAACTTAAAAAGGCTTAGTTTACATATCATCTCAATATTACACTATATTATGTAATATCTCGATAATTTCCCTATATTATGGAAAATTATAAGATTTCTGATTTTATAGATGATTTTCTCATCGCAAAAGAAGTTGAAGAAGGTTGTGCTTCCTCCACAATAAAAGCGTATAATTATGATCTTCAAAAATTTATCGATTTTGTAGGAGACCTCCAACTCAATTCTCCATTGATAAGACAAAAGATTCGATTATTCTTGAAAAAATTGAAGGATCTAAATTACACTAAAAAGTCAACTAGTCGGAAAATCGCTTCACTTCGCTCCTATTTCAAGTTTCTTATAGAAAATGAATTTATTATAAAAAACCCAATGATTACTATTAAAACTCCTAAGATTAGAATAGAAGAAAGCTTACCGAAATTTTTAGATCTTCCTGACATTGAAGAAATCTTTAAAAAATTAAAAAATAAACAACTATTCAACTCACGGAAGAGTGACCGTTTTTATTTGATTGTAAGGTTATTATACTCTACAATGGCAAGAGTAAGCGAGCTTTGTAATATAAGAGTTAGAGATATTGATTTTGAAAGAGGTTATATAAAGTTACGTGGGAAGGGAAATAAAGAAAGATTTGTTCCTGTTGATCAAACTACATTAGAAATCTTTACGGAATACCTTAAAGGCAGGAAGACTTATGACTCTGAAGATTTTTTACTTGTCAATACAAGAAATCAAAAATTAAATCCACGTGTAGTTCAGGGAGATATAAAAACAATAAAAGAAAAATGTGGATTTCCAATTTCAAAAATTATTACGCCCCATGTTTTTAGACATACTGGAGCTACACACCTTAGAAGGTCTGGAATGGATATCAGTGAACTACAAGATATTTTAGGCCACTCTAATCCGAATACAACTCGAATTTATGCAAAAAACGATATTACTAAGCTAAAAGAATCATACACAATGATGCACCCATTAAACAATAACAAATTCTAAGATTTTTTTAGAACGTAAAAGAAAAGTAAAGTGTCTTTTTTTAAAATTTCAATTTTCGTATAAGGAGATCATCACCTTAAAACAGTTAGGAAATATGCAATTCTACATAATTTCTTTTAATACAAACAAATATAAAGATAAATATTCATCTTTTGAAATGATATTATTTTAATAATCCATAACAATTAGTAAATAAAGTTTAAGAATAATACTTTAATAAGAAATTATGGAAGAACTCTTAAGAATTCAAAAAGAGATACAGGAAAAAAAAGGTAAGGAATGGCTTGGTATCCAGCCTGCAACAGAAAAGAATCTTGATAATTTTGTTTGGTACTTAGGTCATCCAAAGCTGAAAGAAAGTCCAAAACTATCCAAAGAACTAATTGAGCTTTATATTGATGCAAAAGCTAGCGGTTTCATGAAAATGGAGTCTATTAATCGCAAATTGGACCAACTCAAAATACAATTGAGAGATGTCACCCCTTTCGAAGTAAAGACTGCTACCCGTACTATGGCAAAAATACCACAAAAGAGAGTAGAAGTGGTGAACATCGCTAAAGAAATAGAGAATTTGAAAAAGAGGGTAGAAGAATCAATCAAACGCCCCTCAGGTATTAATTTAACAGCAGGCCCACAAGAATCTCTTAATTTATTTTTAAAGTACATGAACAAACCAATACTTCAGAATAAAAAGAAACTGGTTGAAGAAATGTTATATATATATAATATCGCAGAAGAGAACAATTTCAGTAAAATACAAGAATTTAACGATCTACTAAAGAAAATTGATGTAAAACTTGAATCAAAGATAGTTAAAACAGGAAAGGGAGGAGAAAGTAGCAGGTGTCAGTGGGCTTTAGAGAGTCTCCAAAAAAAACTTGGAAAAGTTGATGAAACTTTTAAAGAAATTATCATGGCACTTAAATGCATGCCCATACAGTATAGAGCTGCACTTGAAGGTGAGCTTTATAAACTTAGTATTGATGAAGAAAATGTGGATGTTCTTAAAAAAAAGGTCTCAATAACAGCTTCGTTCTTAAGAATACTTTCGGAAATCGATCCAAAGAAGATTATAGCATGTCTTAAACCATCCAAATACATTTCAGTATTAGACATGCTCAAGCATATAATTAATCAGCCAAAAGCAGGAGTTTTTCCCGTGCTGGATTCAAGAGATAAATTTATGCTTTATTTCTTTCCTGAAAAGGAATTAGAAGAATTTGAGGATATACAGACCATTAGTATCCTAGAAAAACACTTCGATAAACCATTAGATCTCCCAGGAGCTCAGGAAATACTAGATTTGTGGGACGGAATCGCGAATTTTACAATGTTAGTAAAAAGTTTGCTCATAGAATATGCTGAAGATCCCTCCTCCAAAGCAATATTAATTAAAATTGGAGATATTCTAAAATCACTATCATATGGGGATCAAATAACAATATTTAACAGAGCATTAAGTACTGCAGCAAGAGAGAAGGATAAAGATGAGATTGTTAGAATTCTTGGGGATATCAAAAATCACATCCAAAAAGATCTTATAGATAAGATAAAAATAGATATTATTCCTAAACTTGCAAAGGCGGGGGTTGGTGGGCAAGTTTTCACGTTACAAGAAAATTCAATTAAAAAAGTAGGAATAGATATAAGTCTTCTCAAATGGGAGAAAAGTATAGGTAATGAAAAGGGAGATAAAGGACCAGAGGTAAATTGGGAATTTCATTATGGAAAAGAACAGGAGATGCTTCGGGAATTCAACTCTGCGATGAAAAAAATAAGAAAATATCTAGAAATGAAAGCTGACGAGGAAAGCTCCTCTAAAGAACAAGTTGGAGACAGAATACAGATCCTTAGTAAGTTTTTTAAAAATTTTGAATGGAGATGGAAGCGCGGTCGAACGCGGAGTGAATTACCATTACTCAATGCAGTTGGAGCTCTGATTCTTGAAAAAGTAACGGAAGCCAAAGGATATTTTGATGAGTTGATTAAAGAGCTTATAATTATTTCAGGAAAATCTCAACAGCGCGTAATAGAAATACCAATTGTAAGTGGGTTAAAGAGTGAGGAACATTCTACAACTAAACCAGTTAGAAAATTTATCAAAAATATGGGAAAAGTAAAAGATGAGCTCACCCAACTCAATACACTCAATGAAATTATCTCCAAACTTTCAGGAAATATGAGATTGGTTCACAAGAACCTTCCCTATGAGTTCATTCAGAACCAAGAATTTCTTAAGGAACCGGATAAGTTTCTTGATCACTTAAATAAATATGAGGATAAAATTAAGGGGCAAAAGATTAGCTCAACTATTTTAGAACAAGTTTATAATGAAAAAGTGACTACAATCTCAAGGATAAGAGAGATAATAAGAGAGCACAAAAATTTCATTAAGAATTATAGTGTTAGAATGAAATTACTTTATGAATAATTATCTTATTTTAGGCAATTCCATGAAATTTTTTTAGCTGCGGAATCACATGTCGAAGGTGATATGGGAGATGCATACTATGATGCATCTTCTAAATAACATTGATAAAATGTAATTTTTTATCTTAACCCTTTGATTCATAAATTTTTTATGGATAAATCATTGGTGATAAGTATAAGAAAATTTATACTTTAACTGTACTATTATTATTTATACATCAAAACTATTTGGATTTACATGAGTTATCATGGATGAGGATGAATTCAGGAAACAATTCATGAGAAAATCAATTTTCAGGCAAGCGAGTTCCCTTGATTTAAGTTACGTACCTGAAAAGATGTTTTGCAGGGATGATATCTTAAAAACATTGATTTTCAATTTTAGAAGGATTTTAGAAGAAGAAGAGCAACCATCAATAAACTGCTTAATTTTGGGAAAGGGTGGTGTCGGAAAGACATGCACAGCTCGATTTTTTGGAAGACAATTCAGAACAATCGCGCTTGAAAATGATGTAAAAATATTCATTGAATATTTCAATTGCATTACTTTCCGTTCCAAAAGTAAGATCATCAGGGAACTTCTTGCAAAGTACCAACATGGCAGTGGAAGGGGTTTCAGCGATGATGAGGCTCTAAAACTGATTCTCTCGCAATTGATTCGAGAAAAAGGATATATGTTATTGATCATTGATGAGATCCATCTTTTAAAACCAGAAGATGTCTTAGCATTCCTTGATATAGCAGAGACATTTGGCCATCAAAATGCTAAACTTTCATTACTTTTAATTTCGAGGAATAAGGATTGGATGCGGGTAGAGAATGAGAGAATTTTGAGTCGATTAAATGAAAAGATAATTCTGGAACCTTACAATTTTGACGAATCTATGCAAATCTTGGAGTATCGTGGTGAACTCGCATTAAAAGAAAATGTAATTGACGAGGAACTTCTCACTATTATCTCTCAAATCGTTGTTGATCATAAAAATATGAGACACGGTATTGAAATTATTAGAAAAAGTGGGTTGTACTGTGATAAAGAAGGCTTAGACAGTATGACTGCTGATATTGTAAGAGAAGCTTCGAATGAAGTATATCCCACTTTTAGGGGAGATATCATTGATAAATTAAAGGATCAAGAACTTATAGCTTTATTTGGAATTACTAAATCATTAACTAATAATGATGAACCCTTTTCATTAGTTGATAATGCTTTTGAAGAATATGAATCTATTTGTGAAGCTTACTCAATTCCTCCACATGTGAAGATGAGTTTTAGGAAATATGTTCGTCAACTTACTCAACTTAAAATAATTGCTTCAAAAACAGTAAGAATCGAAGAAGCTACTCGTGGAAGACATTTAGAGATAACTCTTTTAGATATACCTGCACCTAAGTTAGGTGAATTATTAGAAGAAATTTTGGAAAAGAAGTTTGGGAGCTAACTCAAATAATTAGATTTAATAGAAAATGGTCTTGTAGTAGTCCTAATCTAAAGAATTTTTACTCTTTTATATTTTATCTTTAAATAAAATTATTATTTCTAAAATTCTTTTTCTTTTTTACTCGAAGAATACCATTCTAACCATTCTTTGCGTCGATTTTTCTTTTTTAGTGATTCATCTGCGTCAGAAGCATTTTCATTTCTAACTTTTTGCCAAATGGTATCAAGTTCATGTCTCGTTAGCGAAAGTCCACAGGATTTACAGACATTATGTTTAATATCTGAATGGTATTTCATTAAGCCCCCGCATTTCAGGTGGTTGCAATACTGCAATTCTACTTTCTGGACAGCGAGCCATTAAATTACCAATCTCTTTTTTTTATTTTTATCATCTCTTAAACTAATAGAATTAATTAGCGTTAAAATATTTTTTTGTAATAATTTATTTAATCTATTTGTTCGCATGAATTTAACAAAATATAATTAGTGAGAAAAGATATGAAATCAGATGTATTTTACTTTACTGCTCGGACTCAAACGCATAAGGAGAGTTTGAGCAAAATTAAAGGTCCATTAGCATTAAAAGAACTTGGGATAGAAAAAAAAATTAAGAAAGGCGATAAGATAGTTATCAAAACACATTTTGGGGCATTAGAAAACACAAGATTTCTCCGACCAAGCTATCTCCGATTTTTATGTGATTATCTGAAAGATATAGGAGGTAATATCTCTTTAGCAGAATCTTGTGGATGGGGTGTTTCAGAGAGTGTTTCTGGAGTTCATACAGAGTATTCAGGTCGAGGAACTGAGAGAGAATACTTGAACGTTGCATTAAAGCATGGATTTACCAAAGAAACTATGGGGGTTCCAATTTTAATGCTCGATGGAGAAGAGGGAGTCGATATAGAAATCCAAGAAATCTCTGGAAAGCGATTTGATAAAGTTTTGGTTGCTGGTCGGTTAAGAGAATTTGATTATTTGGTGGTTGCATCTCATTTTAAAGGACACGGTGGAGCAGGTTTTGGAGGTGCTATAAAAAACTTAGGTATTGGTTGTGTTTCTAAAGGTGGAAAAGTAGAAGCTCACACAGGAAAAACTTTTGAAATTGCTTTTGATTCTTGTAATCCAAATTGTGAAAATTGTTTAAAGATATGCCCAACCAAAGCATTGACTAAAAAAGAGGATAATAAATTGAGTTTTAATAAAGAAATATGTAAATACTGTTATATGTGTGCATCTGTATGTAAAGATAAGGTATTTAATCTTGGAACTTCTTCTCGTGAGGAATTTATTACTCAATTTGTTGATAATGCGAAAGGTGTAGTTGATTTTTTGGGGAAAGATAAAATTTTCTATTTAAATTACGCGATTGATGTCTGCTACCAGTGTGATTGCTCGGGTGGATCAGACATCCCCTTTGTTCCGGATATTGGTGTGCTAGCCTCATTAGATCCAGTAGCACTCGACCAAGCTACAGTTGACCTTGTTCATAAATCTTCAATCAATCCACATTCGGTTCTTTCTGAAGTTAAAGGTATTCCAAATCAAGGCCCTTTTGAGTGGTTTTCATATTCGCCTCGTTTTGGTAAAGAAGGATTAGATTTGAATCAAGATGGAATTGAATCAAAACATTGGGAGATACAACTAAAAGCAGCTGAAGAAATTGGATTGGGGACAAGAGAATATAATTTGATAGAACTCAACATTGAAAAAGAATAGATATTGTATTAATTTTAGTCTATTATTTTTTTACTCGAAATTGAGAAACGGGCTTAATCATCTTAGCATACGACTCTGAATAGATAAAAATGAGAAGTTAATATTAAGATGAAACTGTTAGATCACCGAAAGCTATGTAAGGGAAAAGGCTATTACCAAAATATTCGCGTTCTTTAGAGATAAACAAACAATTTTTGATCATTTTTAACACATTTCCACTTACATTACCTAGTTTAACGGGATATTCTATTTTTCCATCATTTATATAATATCCGCTTCTTATTTCAGAGCCAAAAGTTCCTGACATAGGATTAGGCATTAGCCATGAGAATTGTTCAATAAAATAACCATTATCTATATTTGAAATCATCTCTTCTAGACTCATATCTCCTGGGAGTATCTCAAAATTACTAATTCCATTAACAACAGCACCATCACTAGTTCTATTTCCATTTCCAGTAGAGGTTTCATCTTCTAACAATGCATATTTTTGATCATAAAGTCTTTTTTGAAAAATTCCTTGAATGATTACCTCATTTCTTTGATGTGGTGATCCTTCTCCGTCCCAACCATTCGAATTCAATCCTCCTTTAAGCAATCCATCATCAATAATAGTGAGATTTTCTGAAGCTACAGTTTCATTAAGATTGAATAATGAAAGTTTTTCATGATATGCTTTCCCCGAAGCATGTAGTCCGATCACATTATTTAAAGCACTTTGTAATACTCTTGCTGAGAATATAATAGTTGTTTTTTTCTGAGGTATGGGAATTTTCGCTACTAACGATGTTTTTGCTAGTTTTGCCCATTTTTTTACTCTCTTTGGAAAATCTAAATTTTCTCTTTCTTTTACATATATAACTGACCAATATTCTGCTAATTTTTCATTTTCCTGTGCTTTTAACGAAAATTCTATAAAGAAATAGGTTTTTTGTGAGTTTAGATCTACTGAATTACTGTTTCTTAAAAAGGATTTATTATTATGAATTCGAAAACGCCCGAAAGTAGGAACAATATCTTTTTGTTGTTGTATTTCAGATAAAAGTTCTTCAACTAGATCATTTTTTACTTCAAGAGGGTCTTTCAATATTTGAGGATCTGCCATTGAAAGCTGTGGAATAGAAGATTTTGAAGGAAATGAATATTTAGAGCTTAAATTATTTTTAGAATAGAGAATACAAATATCAATATTTCTTTCAATGTCTTTTGGTTCTATAGAATTTGCTTTGACGATTCCAATTCCTGTCTGATCTTGTCTATGAGAAAGAATCCTTAAAATATATTCGAAACTGTTAATATCCCTCTCAGTTTCTACTTTATTTTTTAAAAAAATTGACTCATAAGCTTTCGTATTTGTGTAAAAAATCTCATATTCCTCAACTTTCCTTGATATTAAACGTGATTCAATCAAATCTAGATTTTCATTATCCATTTTTAAATTTACCCAGGACTAATTAATGCTTCTTTTATTCTTACATAACTTCCGCCGTCTGATACTGGTACATTATCTGCATGTCCTTTACCACATGTACCACCATGAAATTTTGTGTTATCTTTGCTTATTGCATCAATATTCTGCAATATATCTAACACGTACCCAGTTAGAGTGATACCTCTTAATAATTTAGTTTTTTCTCCATTTTCGATTAGATATCCTTTTTTGGAAGTACATTGGCATCCTCCTCCTATAGGATCTTCCATTCCGAAGAAAGATTTTACTATCATTACTCCCTTCTTAATATCGGAAATCATCTCATCCAGATTATAATCCCCCGGTTCAAAATATGTATTAGACATCCTGGGGTGGACCATATGAACATAACTTTCTCTTCTCCCATTTCCTTGAGGTATTCCATTCAAAGCTGAAGCAGTTCGTCTGTCATAAATAAAATTTTTCAAAATACCATTTTCCACTAACACATTTTTACCTGCTCTAATACCCTCATCATCAAAAAAATAGGAACCCAGTCGGTTCTCTAGACTAGGAGTATCACAGATGACACACTGTTCTGAGGCTACTTTCTTATTTAATTTATGTTTTAAATAACTCCTCTCTCTTAAAACTTGATCAGCTTCTAGACCATGACCAAAACTTTCATGTGCAATTATCCCTGCCATACTAGGATCAACAATTACCGTGTATTTACCAGAAGGAGGTGTTTTAGCTTTGATCATAGCTAACGAATTTTTTGCTGCTGCTTCTAATTTTTCATCAGTAATTAAATCAAAGATTTCGAAACCCATTTCACCACCAATAGATAGATAGTCAAAATCGATTTTTCGTCCACTCCTAACAACTGGAGATATAAAGAATCGTGAACGAGGAATTACTTGCTTTAATTCACAACCTTCATTATTTACGAAAATGCGGGTAATTTCTGTTTCGATATATCGAGATCTACATAGTAGTATCTTTTTATCATAATTTTGAACGAATTTGAATATCTCTCTAATTTTCTCTAATTTTTCTTCAATGGAGACATCTGATGATTTTATCTTTGGTTTAACTTCCTTATTTAGCTTCCATCCTGAAAATTCTGCAATTTTTTCCCCTTTATTAATAACTTTTGGCAACTTATCTGTAATATTTTTTAGGTCAGAAATATTATCAACGGCTACTTCTCTCCATATTCCATCAAATGTTCTCGCAACCACACCTGCTGTTTTCACGTTGACAGAAATATCCTCAGCAGAAGGAGTTTTATCAATGTAAACATATGAGAAAGAATCGTACAAGATATCAAAATACTGGTTCTTGCGATTGAAATTATTGGAGATCTCCTCAAAAATTGTAAATAACTCGGAGTGAGGAAGACTAATCATATATAGTCAAATTTGAAATTGATTATTATGTTTATTATTTTTTTAATGACGTTCTTTTATATTAACTAATTTAAAAAAAAATTATTCAATATCAAGGATTTCTTTGACTAATTTTTTCTTTTCATCAAAATTAGCTTGTCTAAATATCATAATTCGTTGTGCCATTGGAGAACCTGCTCCATGCATAGATTCTGTCTTATAACTGATAGAAGCTACTCCCATAGTTATATTTTCAATAAAACGCAGAAGCTTAAAGCGGTCATCAGGGTTTACTCCTTCACATGTAGATAGATATTTTCTAATCAATGGTCCAATTTCATCAGAATTAAAATCTGCTTCAGAAGGTAGAGTACATATAAGCCCCCCAGCTAAATCTTCAGTTAGTCTCCCGATTTCATAAGGAAACCTTGTAACATTTTGTTTCGTTACATTTGCGAGGAGCATATCCATCTCATAGTTCCCTGCTTCTCTTTGATGTCCTAAATAACTGCATGCAATCCCACAGCTATAAATCGTTTCATTCAAGTGAACCATTTCAACAAGTTTATCTCGAATATGTGAAGCTTTTTCTGTTCCATTATACTCTGTTATTAATGCTGCTGCTCCAATTAGTACATCTCCAACTCCAACTTTACATCCTCCATAGGATTGGCGATGAAAACCTCCAAACCTATTAACTAATTCTCCAGAAAATTCAATTTCACCCTTCATAAATATCTGATCTTTTGGAACAAACACATCATCAAAAATCACAAAAACTTCCTGACCTCCGTATTTGTAGTTTCCTATATCTAAGTGGCCTTCTTCTATCTTGCGAGTATCACATGCTTGTCTTCCATATATTAACGTTATCCCTTTTTGTGTAACATCAATTCCAAAACTAACGGCATAATCCTCTTCTCCTGGTCGTAACGCAAGAGTAGGCATAACAATTACTCTATGTGAGTTTAAATATCCAGTTTGATGAACTTTTGCTCCTCTTACTATGATTCCATCATCGTTTTCTTCGACTATATGCATATAAACATCAGGATCTGATTGTTGATTTGGTCGCTTGCTTCGATCTCCTTTTGGGTCGGTCATAGCACCATCAACCATAAGATCTTGGTTTTGAACTTCTATCCAATACTTTTTAAAGCGTTCATGATAATCAGATCCATTTTTTTTATCCATTTCATATGTCACACTATATAAAGCATTTGCACCATCAAATCCAACGCATCTCTGAAAACAACAAGCAGTTTTTTGCCCTAATAACCTTTGCATTTGTACTTTTTTAATTAAATCGTCAATGGATTGATGGATGTGAGTAAATCTGTTTATTTTCTCTCCTGTCATGTGAGATTTAGCTGTCATTAGATCTTCATATTCTTCTATTTGCGCCAATTCATAGATTTTCATTACAGAATTTATAGAGGGTTTTATAATTGGATGGTTCCAAAATTCTCTTACTTTTTCACCAAACATATACAGATTTAATGGTCGTTTAATACTTTCTAGATATTCTTCTGATGTTTTTAGAGGCATTTTTACATTCCTTTTTTAATTGTATTGGTAAAAACAATTATTTAGTATTATAAAAATCTAGATTTTTAATACTTAATTATAATTTAGAAACAGTTCTAACAACTATTTCCATATATTTTATAATTTATCTTCTTGTAGGGATTTGCTTTCAAAACTATTTTCATAGCTAAGATTTTGTGTAAAAATCTCACTATTTTCTTCTAAATTAGTTATCCTTTTTTCTAAAATAGTCAATGTTTCTATGATGTTATTAAGGATTTTATTACTCTCTTTAATTTGATATTGGAGTTCACCAATTTGATCAAGTACAAATGATGTAACCTTAGATTCTTCTACTGGTTCGATTAACCAATTAATTAAATTTTGTAAAAATTTACGATTGTCTAAAGATTTTATGCCCATTCTTGGGTTGGATGTTAGGATATCGATATCACCAATTGCTGCCACTTTTCCTTTTCCAAATTGTGTAAATGCAGAAATAATTAGTGGCTTCTCTTCCTCTCTTATCCATTGCTCAGATGAAGCGTTGTAAATTTCAGACCAATAAGAATTATCAGGAGTTATCAACAATGGTTTTGCTTCGCTGGTTAGAAATAATGAACAGGTACCTCCAATATTAAGTTCCCTTATATTTTTAGTGATGTTATGATCCTGAAAACTTTGTATATGCAATAAGCTCGTGCAGTTTTGATTGATTGAATTGGCTTCTTTAACTATATTTTTTTCAAAAAAAATACCAAACTTACTTGAAATATCGTTTAAATTTGTTTTTTGGAGAAAGTCAGACCCGTATTCACTCAGTAATAGGAGTCTACCACCATTTCTTACAAAATCAACAACGCTTTTGACTTCTACACTAGAAAAATAATTATCAATAGGGTTTCCAATGACAAAGAGGTCGGTTTTATCCAAAACTTTTTTAGTTAATTGTTCTCGTTCATTTTTCTTTATTACAAGATTTAATCTCTTAAGAAAATTCGAAAATTCATCGAAATCTTTGTCGTCAATATTTAACATTTCATTGTGAGAGAGATCAAAGAGGATCGTTTTAATCAAAGGCAAATTTCAAATAATAGAATAATGAATTATTATTTATTTAATAAAATAAGGTTAAGACTCTAAAGAAAATTCGAATATAAAAATCAATACGTATCTATAATAATTACGTTCTCTTTAACCATAAATTTTTTAAACGGTTTATTATAATATTTTTTGGATTAGATTAAGTGATTTAATTTACGAAAATGGTAAATGATGTATGAGTAATAATATAGCTATTATTGGCTTATCGTGGGGTGATGAGGGCAAAGGTAAATTTGTTGATTATTTAGCACAGAAAGCAGATATTGTAGTGAGATTCAATGGTGGAAATAACGCAGGACATACCATTAATGCGTGTGGAGTTAAATATAAATTTAAGTTAATGCCAAGTGGGGCACCATTAGAAAAGGAATGTGTTATAGCGAACGGATGCGTTATTGATCCAAAAGTTCTACTTGAGGAAATTGATAGTTTAAAAAAATTAAAGAAAAAGATAAACTTAAAATTAAGCTCAACTGCTCATGTAATCTTTCCATTCCATCGCATTTTAGATGGTTTAGAAGAAAAAGCTAAAGGAAAATACAGCGCTGGAACGACAAAAAGAGGAATCGGTCCTACTTATTCTGATAAAGCAGCCCGTTGGGGTTTAAGGATTTACGATTTAATAAACCCAGAAATCCTGAAACCTAAATTAGAAATGTTATATAAAATTAAGAAAAATTTGATTCAAATCTATGATCCAAATTGGGATGTAGATATTAAAGCTATTTATGACGAATACAAATCATATGGGGAACAATTAAAACCATATGTAATTGATACAGCTTATTATTTAAATCAAGTAGTTGATTCTGGCAAAAAAATTGTATTTGAAGGTGCTCAGGGAAGTCTCCTATGTATAGACCATGGTTTTTACCCATTTGGTACATCTTCAAATGCTAATGCTCTTGGAATTTCAGCTGGAACAGGAATTCCCCCTAAAAAGATTGGTAAAGTTTTGGGAATCATTAAAGCCTATACTTCTCGCGTTGGAGAGGGAAAATTCCCTACTGAACTTTTTAATAATACTTCTGAGATTATTCGAGAACAAGGCCATGAATATGGAACAGTTACAGGAAGACCACGAAGAGTTGGATGGTTAGATCTTTTTAATATTAAATATGGAATAATGCTTAATGGAATAGAGAACGTTGTTATTACTCTGTTAGATGCCCTTGAAGGAATAAGCCCGATAAAAATGTGTACTGGCTATGAGTTGGAAGGAAAAACTCTTGATAGTTGGCCAATCCAGCATGAAATTATTGAGGAGTGTAAACCAATTTATAAGACCTTTGATGGCTGGGATAAAAGAACAAGAGATGAGTGGTTAGAAATTGCAGAGAAAGGATACAATGCTTTACCTGAAACAATGAAAATCTACATTCAATCGATTAAAGAAGAACTAAATACGGAGATTGCTTTGTTGTCCATCGGCCCTGACAGAAGGGAGACTATTGTTTTAGATGATAAATTGTTTTGAAAGTACTATTTTAATTTTTTCTCTAATTCAATCTCATCTCGAATTTTAATACCATAGAAGCCAATCTTTGGAATTTCTGGCTTTAGTACTCTGGATTTTTTTAGTGCATTACAATATACCGTTTTAATCTTGAATCCCCTCTTCTGATAAAACCGCAGAGCATCTGTATTATCGTTTGTTGTAATGACCCATAGTCGTTTGACCCCTTTAGTAATACAATAATTCTCAAAATGTCCTATTAGCGCTGTACCAATCCCTTTATTTTCAATAAGTGCATTTAAAGTAATTATTTCACATTCACTTTCTTTCAATTGATATGTTAGTAAACCCAATCTTTCTTGGTTATGGAAAGCTACGAATCCTTGTAATTTATCAACATAATGAATTTTCCCTCTTGTAACTACTATAGTAGACGCCCAATGATCTTCAATAACATGGTTTAACCATGTTTTATCATTTTGGTTTAAAGGGTGAATACGGATGGAAAACATACTTATCATCATATTCCTATTTATTTTAAATTTTATTAAGAATATAAATAAAGAATATTATTCAAAAAAAAGATTTAAAAACATTAACCCTAAGATAAAATTATTAAAAACTTAAAATTAAAATTAAGGCCTTATATTTGACGAATGAAATTAAAACAAGATAAAAAAAACAAATTAAAGGAAGCTGGAAGTAAGTTTCATACAGAGGTGTTAAGAGGAGCGGATATACTCCACAAATGTATCAATTCCCTCATCAAAGGAAAATTGGATAAAGCTAAATTAGATGAAGTTATTGAAAGTGAACATTTAGCTGATCACGATAAAGAAACTTATATTAATATGCTCTATCAAGATAGACGAGCGCTTCCTTTTTTGGTTGAGGATCGTTACAGGCTAATTAAATATATAGATCTTGTCTCGGATGATTCAGAAGAGCTAGCTCGTGGTTTAAAAGTCTTTCCTTTTGACCTTTTTGATGATATCAAGGAATCTATGCAAGAGCTCAATGATTTATATGAGGAAACTGTCGAACTTCTTGTTGAAATGATATCCTTGATGGAAACCGATTTTAAAGCTGCCTATGAAAAATCTTTTGAGATAGAAAATCTAAAAAGAACTGCTCGTGAAGTTAAATATAATATTATGGATGTGGTGTATCAAAAATCCGAAGCGAGGTCTCTTCAAATTTATTTAACATCGAAAATTTGCATTAAACTCTTTGATATGATCAAAAGAGCAGAAGAAATAAGTGATTTTCTTAGAAGTCTAATTGTTAAATATCCAAGTAAATAGAAAAAAATGTTGATAAAAGGGAGGAGATAAAAAACTTGGATGCTGCTGTAATTATTATGATCTTTCTGGTATTATCCGTCGTAATAGCAATTGCTATTGGAGCTAATGATGAAACGATGGCCCCGCTTTATGGATCACGAATTCTTAATATGAAACAAATTCTTATTCTCGCCGCGATTTTGGCAATTTTTGGGGCTGTATTATTAGGAGAGGGAGTTGCAAAATCAGTTGGGGGTGATATTCTTATTTTAGATAAAGTTTATGAAGAAGATCCGAGTATTAGTCAAAATGTTGTTATCATGACAATATTAATCTCAACTACGGTCTGGTTAATATTTTCTAGCGCTTTAGGACTTCCAATCTCATCAACTCATTCAACAATAGGAGGAATTATAGGAATCGGATTGCTTTTAGGAGGAGCAGGTGGTGTAAATTGGGGAACAATACTTGTAATGAGTATGTGGTGGTTATTATCTCCAATTGTTGGCTTTATAGTCACCTATTACGCTGTTAAAATACTTCAGAAGTATAAATTTAAGCATTTAAACGGATTCCGCGACTATGAAAGATCTGAAAATAGGTTTTCATACATAATATTTATAGTAATATGTATAACCGCCTTCTCACGAGCTGGAAACGATAGTTCTAACGCAGTTGGAATAGTAATAGGAGTTGGAGATGAGATTAATTTAGCCTTATTATTAGTCATGACAGGTGTAGGTTTGGCAGTTGGAATTATGGTTTTAGGAAGAATTGTTATTAAAAGTTTAGGTAAAATGACGGAGCTTCGCCCTAGTACAGCCTTTTGTGTACAACTACCCACTGCAGCCGTGATGCTTATTGGAACCATTCAGAAAATCCCTCTTTCCGGTTCTCATTTGCTCGTGGCATCATTAGTAGGATTATCGAAAGCGAACAATACCCCAATGAAAAAGGGGTTATGGAAAATAGTTGCAATTTGGTTGTTAACCTTTCCAATTTC
The DNA here is from genome assembly GCA_964598265.1 of uncultured archaeon. Lineage (GTDB taxonomy): Archaea > Asgardarchaeota > Lokiarchaeia > Sigyniarchaeales > SOKP01 > Loki-b32. Next base: position 2,512 of record CAZRBD010000072.1, on the reverse strand, counting down.
GGCAATTTTGGCAATCGTTTTATATTTTCCAATAAATGCTGTTTTTTAATTAGAAAATCAAAACATCCTTAAATTGTATTTTTTTAGAGATTTTTAAAGATTATCCTTCCAAGTATTTTCAGTATAACATGGAACTGGAAGATCTTTCATTGTAAGCAATCCTGCTTTCGCTTCTAATACCTTGGGAATTAAATTAACTACAACTGCTGCTGTACCGATATCACCATGAACTCCTCCAATAATTTTTTGATGAATGTTTGGTACTCCTTTTATGATTATGCTATCATATTCCTCATGGTCACCTGCGAATGCCGTAAAATCTAATTCTATAATTTCTTTCCCATCTCTTATTGCTGAAGCTTTACATTGAAGTCCGCAAACATGACCTTTGGGAACTTTTTCATTATAGGAAGTAATGAAATCTATTTCTGTGATTATCTCCTTAGGAGGGAATTCGATAATTTCATTACACTCAAATCCCATAGCTGCAATAATCATTTGAATTGATTGAGTTAACCCTACATGCCCTGTGATTTCTTTTTGACTAATTTTCTTATGGAATTCTTCTGGCGTTAATCCTGTACCAATTTTACGTTGAAAGGGAACTCTTCTCTTAGCAGAATTCATCATTCTCGTCACTTTAATAGATTCTACAGATTGACATGGAGCTGTCATTACAATTGGCAGTAAATCCATAAGGTATCCCGGATTAATTCCAGTTCCAACAATTGTAACCTGTTTAGACTTTGCTAAAGCATTTAATTCTTCTGAAAGCTTAGAATAATATTGGTATGGATAAGATAATTCCTCACATATAGAAATAACATTACATCCTTTTTTTACTGCTTGTTTAATTATTGGTGCCACGTTCTTCAAAGAGGAAGATGTAGCAATTATAACTACATCAACTTTTACATTAGAAATAACAAATTCTAAATTAGAATTTACCTTAATGTCTGTTAAAGGCTCTTCTTTTATGTCAAGAATTTCACTCAATTTTTTATTGTTGATATGAGGATCAATGTCAATCACTCCTACTAAATTAAGATTTTTACGTTTAAGAATAAGATGTGCGATTAATCTTCCCATTGGCCCCAAACCAACTTGAACTATATCAAATTTTTTATTCATTTTGTCATCTCTTTATTATTATTAATTATGATCCAATATTATGTGAACTGAGCTGTGGAAACAGGCTGAGCAATTTCTTCAACAATTTCTTGTATTTGAACTATATGGTCGCGAGTATGAGCCATAGAAATAGATCCTAATCCATGTAGTCCTGAAATATTACGATTAAATAGAGCTAATTGAAGTAAAGCTTCTCGTTTTTTATCTTTAAACTTGATAATTTCCTTCATTGAAGGTTTATCAATAAATTTTGAAAGTGCATGAAGCATAATGATTGATTGATGTCCAATTGCGACTAGGGGTAGTTTATCATCATTAAAGAACTGATTTAGCTTTTTCAACAAACTGCTCCCTTCATCGTTAATTCTTTCATAATCTTGTTGAGATTCGTTTAGTATTTCTAGAGTTTTATGACCGGCTATCATACTAAGCACATATCCTGAAAACGTTCCACCGCCAATTAACACAGGATTTTCGATTTCAGGGCTAGATAGATCTATAATATCTCCTCGTCCACCTACAGCACCTATAGGCATTCCACCACCAATAATCTTCCCCATAGTAGTTAAATCAGGTATGACATTTATCTTATTTTGATATAAAGCATTTGTAAAACGATACCCGGTAATAACTTCATCTAAAATAAGGATTATACCATTTCTTTCAGTTTCTTCTCGAAGCCTCTTTAAAAACTCTAGTTCTACTGGAAATCCGCCACCCCCTCCCAAGACAGGTTCTAGTATTATTGCTGCAAGATTCTCTTTATTTTTCTTTATCAAGTTAAAAGTATTTTCATTATTTATTTCAAACGACAGAATACCTGATTCTTCAGCTTCAAGGAGTCCTGGAGGATTTTGATCATCAATCATCCCGCCTACACCATAGTATAAAGTATCATTTGATCCATGCCATCCTAACTTGGCTTTTGCGATTAGTCTTCTTTTAGTAAATGCTCGAGCTAAACGTGAAGCATACATAGTAGCTTCTGTTCCTGTTACACAGAATCGAATTTTCTCAATTCCTGGATTACCTTGAACTATCATCTCAGCAAGATTCACTTGATATTCTGTATTTGTACCGAAGTGCCATCCATTAGCTAAATTATTTTTTATTACTTTTTGAATCTCAGGAGGATTATGACCTAATATCATTGCAAAGTGACCATTCCAACAATCTATATATTCATTTCCATCAATATCCTTGAGAAATGGTCCTTTCGCCGAATTGATAAAAATGGGAAAACTTCCTATTAATGGCAACCCAAAAGTTCGAATATTGTGAGAAATTCCCCCTGGTAGTACTTTAAGCGCTTTCTGCCAGACTTTTTCTGATTTTGAGTTTTTGATAATTGATGATGGCTCAAAAGATAAGAGTGTTAAGA
>CAZRBD010000071.1:0-19399 GCA_964598265.1 uncultured archaeon | reverse complement strand
AATACATACAGGGATTTCACTTATCTTAGTAGGATTTTTAATTCTACCTAGTCTTGAAATTTTCCAAGATATATTTTTTATATCGGGATTTATTCTCCTGATGATAGGAATTATTCCATCAATTTTAATAAGTTTTCTTCCAAAAAAAAGGTTGAAGGAAAAAAAATTTAAAAAAATCGAAATTGATAAGATAAATTAAGATTTGTCTTGTTGTTGATAATATGGATTTTACAAATAAAGAATTAATAAAATGTAAAAATGTATCTAAACAATTCGGATATTTTTTTGCTCTTAAAAAAATTTCTTTTAATATAAGAGAACATTCTATTTTTGGAATTGCAGGAGCTAATGGAGCGGGAAAAACGACGCTTATCAAGATTTTGTCTGGGATACTGAGTCCTAGCTATGGGAAAATTTTAATTGGAGGATTAGACTATGATAATCATTCAATAGAGATTAAACAAGAGATCGGAATTACTTCTGATGAGTCATTTCTCTATGAGGAATTAACTATTTTTGAAAACTTAAAATTCTATAACAATTTACATTTAAATTTTAATAAAAAAGATACTCAAACCAAGATAAAGCAGTTTACTAAAAAGTTCAATTTATCTGATTGGACTCATGAACCTGTTAGTAATTTATCACATGGAATGAAACATAAAGTAGAAATTATTCGAACTTTGATGCACAACCCTTCAATCTTATTTTTAGATGAACCATTTTCTGGTTTAGATTACAATACTACCAAGATGTTTATTAGCTTCCTGAAGGAAATAACTACTAAAGAAAAAATTACGATTATTCTCACAACTCACAGAGTTGGTATATTTCAGCAAATTTGTGATGAAATAATTATCTTAAAAAAAGGAAAGATTAATAAAAAGATAACAAGGGAAGAATCTGATTTTCAAGACATTGAAATTGAATTATATTTTTAAGTGAACGTTGTATGAACCGTGCGAAAATAGATTTAAGATCCAGGTTAAAACAACTAAAAACAATTCTGTTTAAAGATATTAAGTCTGAGATTCGACAGATTAATGACTTATTTTCTATTTTTCTTTTTGATATTATTTCAATTTTCATATTTTCTTTAGCATATAATTTTAGTACCCAAAATCAGAATATGGCAGTTGAAATTTATGTAATTGAAAATTGGTTAATCATATTTTTCACCCTAATATTTATAATGTCAAAATTGTTTGTAAAAGAAAAGGATTCTGGAACGCTTGGGGGATTATTAACAGCTCCTGTATCTGGTAATGTGATTCTTTTAAGTAAAATCCTTTATTGTTTCATATTATTAAGTTTTATTGAGGTGATTATCTTCCTATTCAGTGTGTTTATATCCGCACCATCACTAGGGAATTTTAACTCAACACAATTACTTATTTTTATTGGATTGGGGGTAATATTACCTACTATTGATCTATCCATATGTGGAAGCCTAGTTTCCGCTTTTTCAATGTATGTCAAAAATAAGTCTTTTATATTACCAGTGCTATTATTCCCTTTAATCCTACCAATAATAACTCCAATAATCTCAATTAATCTAAAGTTGTTAGAAGGTGAACTATTTTCTAATCTATATTATGAAATATTATTTCTAATTGCTCATATAACACTTATGATCTCAATCCTAACTTTAATTTCACATGTTCTTCTCTATGATTAGGGGTCAATCAAGTACTACACTGTACAAGAATTTGACTCGCGATTAAAGTGCCAGAATTAAAAATTCCAGTTATTACTATCTCAAATCCATTTTCCAACTCAATAGGAATGCTATCAAGCAAAGAAATATCTATAATAATACTTTCAGCTAAGTTAGTACTGTCAGCTAAGTTAAAATCTCCTCCTGAATACCCTTGTACAATCCCAATTACTTGGATTTCTCTATTATCATATGCAGAAGGATTAGAGGTAACTTGACCTACTTGAACATAAGGTCTTGCGTTGACTGATACCATCGCAATTATAATAACTATTGAAGCAATAATCCCAGCTATAGCTATTATTTTTGTTTTTTTCATGGTTATACACTTATTAAATATTTTTCTCTAGATTTTTAATTCTCTTTAATGTTTTTCTTAGTCGGAGTTTGGGATATAAAATCAATATTACCACAACACTCCAAAATAATATATAACTTATAATTATCGTAATTATATCATTATCTAGTATTGACATTACATTACTCCTCCAATAACCTTTTTTGAATTATTTCTTCCAATTTTTCTTTCGTTTTTTCTAAAGAATTTAAATTTTTAACTACATAAACAAAGAAAATTGTCAAAGCGACTAAGTTAAAGAATAAAATAAACAATTTCAAAGCATCCCAATATATTCCGCCTGATTCATTCGGGTTTGGGGTAATTAATGGATGAAGACTAGTAAACACAATTGCTGAGATGTAGCTTAAAGGAACTGTTGGAAATAAGACTATACCTAATGCTGATGATAATTTTTCTTTCTTTTCTTTTTCTTCAATCATGCCTCTAAAAATTAAATATGCTACATACGAAAGGAACAATACAAGGGTCATAGTTTGCCTAGCATCGCTCCACTGCCAAAAAATATTATTATATCCTCCAGAAGTGGCATTGTAAAATAAAGATCCTGTAATTAATGTAAAGGCAATAAAAAAAACCCCAACTATTATGCTATTTGTACCTAAACGATTCCAGTTTAAACGTTGATATTTTTTTGGTTCAAGTTTAGTATTTCCTCTATATTTAAAATATAAAATATGAGACACCAAACTAATTCCAAATGACAAATATGAGAGCCATGCTCCCGATACATGATAAAAGAAAATTATATAAACAATCCTGTTTTCTGGCGTACTCCAGACTATTAGATTAAAAGCTGTTAATATTAGTATTAAAGATAGATTAAACAGTAGCATACATATTGAAATTATTAAGAATAAATGTGTTCTAATGAGTTTCTGTAGCTTACTTGTCATTTTTAAATCCAAACATTAATCTTGATAGAATTATTCATAAAACAAAAAATCGAAAAATTTGTTATCTACATATTGAAAGCATTGTTTTTTACTTTTAAAATTTGATATTTAAAATAATAAATAAAAAAAAAAATATACAAAATTTATTTAAAAATTTATTTCTTTTTGAGAATGTTTTTCTTTTTGAGAATTATAATAGTAGTGACTACAAAAACACTTCCGATTGTTATTGCTAAGATACCGCCCGGAATTGTTCCTGGATCACCACCACCAGCAACTGGTGCTACGACAGTAATCGAGATATTTTTGTTAATATATGTAATATTGAAAGGAGGGTATGCGCCATGTGAGCCACCAGTGTGGTTTGATCCAGCAATTGCTGATACGGTAAGAATATATGTTCCCGCTGTAGAGGGTGCTATAAGTTCAAATTCAAAAGGAACACCCTCACCAGGTGATTGGCCATAACTAAGATGTTCATCTGCATCCCCATTAGTATCGACTTCACCTGTCCAAAATATGGCACCATCCAAATTCCTCATGAATTCGGAATTATTTCCAAGCTCCCCAGATAATCCAACAATCATATTAGAATTATAAGAATCAGTCTCTTCATAAGGTTCCATAAAGTCCGTCACTACAACAGTCAAAACAAATTCCTCATCTGTCTCTAAATTCCCACTTGGTACTCTTGTTAATGTAATATCTCCAGTTGCACTTGCTTCTGTATCAGAACTACCATGACAGCCTCCATGACCTGCACCTTCAAATTCGTTTATGTAACCTCTATAGGCAACACTTCCGCCAATTACTCCTATAAGGAATAATGAAAGAATAAACATCACAGACAATTTTAATTTTCTCATTTAAATTTTCCTACTTATTTTTTGGTTTTTTTTTTGTAAATTTGTATCTAATTTAAGAGAGAAGTTTATATATTATAAGTATTTCTAATTTGAGTAAATTTAAACAATCAAAACATGGTTTGTTTCAATTTCCCACGGTTCTGTGATTTAAGTTTGAATATGAAACCAAAAAAAAATATCAATTTCGAAAATGGTATAAAGTGAGTATACAAAAATGACATTTTATGGATGGTTTAATTCAATTTTGTCGAGTAAAAATTCTAATATGTGATCATTTTAAATTTATTTCTATAGGAAACTACCATTTTCGATAATCTGCTTCAGTTATTTTTTCGAATTCAGTAATTTTTAATGTAAATCATAAAACTCAAAAGAAATATGGTGGAATCTAATAATCTTTCTAATTAGTATTATTCAAAACTGAAACCTATTCTCGAAAAATGTATGGATTCGATCAAAAAATAAAATGGTATTTTTTTAAAAAAAAATTCATTTATATTTTATTAATTAAGAATCAAAAAAGTAAATAAAATCTCATTTTTAACAAAAAGCTATTTGGCTGAATTAAATTAAGATACTAATTTACCAGGAATTTGAGAAGCTAATTTCATAAAAACTGGAGAATTTTTGGTTTCAATATGTAAATAATCTCTCGAAATCAATTGAATTCCTTGTAAATACAATCTTTTTCACATTATTGTAAATTAAAAAAAAATTTTAGTTATAAAAAATAAATTTAGACCGTTCTACGTTTTCTTATAACAATTATAACTACGAATGCAATTCCAACAACAGAGATAGTAGATCCGATGAGAATAGCTGGCATATAGAAAGTGACTCAGGTCTAACTGTAAAAGTTAATGCAATAGGACCAGTGTAAGTACTATGTTCTAGTAAACTCCCGCCATGATCATCGTCGTCATCATTGTCATCATTGTCATTATCGTGTTCTTCTCCCTGTCCTTGATTATCAAAAGAATTACACTAAGGAGATACCTTTCGTCTGTAGTTGGATCGAAGGTTACATCATCCGCATTACCTGTGTCAAGTACTCTCTTGGTCTCAAGAGTATATACTCCATTTACCCACTTCAATGCTACTTCAACGTCACCTTGACTTCCTGTTGGTGTTCGTAAGATATGCCTTGGTACATTAGCATTTAAATCCTCATAGAAATGCGTCGCAAGAGTATAATTTGTCCAATCCCCAACTACACCTTGAATTACGTTAATAACTTCACCAGCAGATAATTCAACATGATCATCTAAAGAATGACACATAACCTGGCAAAACGGAATCATTAAATCCAGCAACTGTTCCGATTTCCCACAAGAAGGCGACTCTATCCTCAGATCCACCTGCCGCTAAGTGTTCATCAAATACATAACCAGAAACATTATATCTTCCTCTTGTGATACTAAAGGTAGAATCTGCCCAAGAAGCATATATTTAAATATTATTCACTGATGAAGTTTAATAATTAACGATATGGTCATCAAAGAAAAACACGCAGAATCTCAAAAGCATTAGTTTCTGGCTCGAAAATCACAATAAAGAGATTGAGGGGATTAACTGAGAGAGGGATTCAGCTTAGCTCAAAAAATTTACAATCTTATATAGCTATTCCTTTCCCATTCCGAAATATTGATCCATAAGCGTCATACTCTTCTAGCTTGGTATAATTGAAGTTTTTAAATGCGTTCTCGTAAAAAATTCTAGGTTCTTCACGTAACAAATTAAAAAAATAAAAGAAAGGAGTTAAAAATTATTATCTTAAAAAAGATCTTTTCACTTATGTTTCCGTGTTACTCTTATTTTTATAAGAATTGCAGAAATTACAAAAATTCCTCCTATAAAAATGACTAAATCATAACCCGGAATTGGGGCTGGAGTTCCTGTACTTGCTCCAAAAGATAACTCAATAGGACCCTTGTAAGTACTGTGTTCTTTAGGACCATCCGTTTCCTGTCCTTCATTATCAAAAAGCGCTACGCTAAAGAAATATGTGTCGGTTCCTGTTGGATCGAAAGCTACATCATCAGCGTTGCCAGTGTCAAGTGCTCTCTTGGTTTCAAGTGTGTACACTCCATTAACCCATTTAATTGCTACTTCAATGTCACCATGACTTAATGTTGGGGTTCGTAAGATATGCCTTGGTACATTAGCATCTAAAGCAACATAGGCATCAACTGCATCGGTCAAATTTTCCCAGCTCCCAGCTATACCTGCGGTTATATTAATCGTTTCACCCGCAGCAATCTCGGTTTCTGTAATTATCATTGCATCTATCCATGTTGAGGGAGATTTCTCAATCCACAGCGCATGTCCATTCTCTACATTATCAAAATAGGGTCCATTTCCAGCATCATTTGTCCTACCTCCATCATCAACATGCTTATCGTCAGCATACCCATGTAGCGATACCGTACCTGCTGTAAGTTCATAAGTTGAAGCGTCAACAACGAATCCTGAACCTGCGTGTGATATACGTCCACCTCCTCTTGCTGCTTTAATATGCCACATATCAGCTACTTCCCCACTAGGTAAATCAACAGGAGTAGTTAAATCATGGCACATTACATCACAACCATTACTACTAAATCCAGTAACAGTTCCGATTTCCCACATAAAAGCAATTCTGTCCTCAGATCCTCCAGCCGCTAAGGTTTGATCATATACATAACCAGAGACATTATATCTTCCCCTTGAGGCACTAAATGTATCATCAGCCCAGGTAGCATACATGTAAATATTTGTTGCGGTATAAACGGCTTTTAAAGTTACTTCGGTATTAAGAAGGGTTCCACCCGAGGTTGTAACTGCTAGAGCTGTAGCTGACCCCCAAGCAGTTTCGTCTGCAACTCCATCAACAGTCAATTCGGACGAGGATTCATACGCTGTAAATGGATCAGCAGCGCTTGTTCTCAAATCAGATGCAACCAGAGATATTAACATTCCAAAAGGTAGCAACAGTACGATTGAAAACAGAATTAATTTTTTAGATTTTATTTTCATTTTGTCTTAACTCATTTTTTTTTTAATTATAGATTAAGATTTTTAGTAAATTTTTTTAATAAATAAATAAATTATGCTTTTATATTATTAGTCATTTCGATAACTTTTTTTTTTTAAATGATCTTTTTAAAAATGTTGTATGTCTGTGATGTAGAATTTCGATAATAATATCTTTGGATTTAATTTAACTAAGTTTAGTGCTATAAATTTTGTTTGAGAAAATCAAACGTATTAAATTCCTTGTCTTTAAATTTTCGGCTAAAAGCTTTGCTTTACCTTTCCTTTCTTAAAATTGGTAAGATATAGTGCTAAATTGGATGAAATTCTCAGTAAAATTCTTTTCACTGAATATAACACTCCTCCTTTTTAATTTTATATTTTTTTGTAAAAATGATCATTTTCAGAAATATTTTAAGTCTGTTATGTAAAATTTTGATAAAATACTTCTTTGATAATTAAAATTACAAATTTCAACTTTTTGATATGATGACGTTTCCAGAGCTAAAAATTTTGTTTAACAAATTAAATTAAATAGCAGTTAATTCCTTGATTTTAAGTTTTGGAGGTTATTTTTTATTTTTCTTCTCCTTTTTTATTATAGGTAAAATAAAACTCTAAACTGGACGAAATCTATCACCTATAGAAAATTTTATATTGTTAATATCATATTTTTTCATCAGAACACGTCATTATGGTAAATTAAATGGAAGATTATGAAAAATGTCTAAACTGTGGAAAATGTCTTGATTCTAAAGAGAAAGGACAATACAACTATTGTTCTGGATGTATCTTAGACTTACATTTTAAAACTAAAGATCTCGATCATGAAGAAATGGATAGAAATCTTCAAAAAATCTTAGATTTTTTTGAATCGGATGTGACTTCAGCATTTAGGAAAGATCCTGCTGCTCATTCTCTTATAGAAGTTCTCACGAGCTATCCAGGAATAAAGGCAATATTGATTTATCGAATAGCGCATTTCTTTTGGGTTCTAGGGATGCCGTATGTACCAAGATACTTATCTGAAATTGCTAGACAGTTAACGGGAATTGAAATTCATCCTGGCGCCGTTATTGGAAAAGAGTTTTTCATCGATCATGGAGGTGGTGTTGTGATTGGAGAGACTTCTATAATTGGTAATAATGTAACCCTATTTCAAGGAGTATCCTTAGGTGGAGTATCAACTGATCCAGTAAAACGTCATCCTACTTTAGGTAATAATATCGTTATCGGAGCAGGGGCTAAACTTTTGGGACCAATTATGATAGGAGATAACGTAAGAGTAGGGGCAAATTCTGTTGTTGTAAACGATGTTCCTCCTCATTCTGTTGTCGTAGGCATTCCCGGTAAAATAATCTCTCGAAAGGGAGAAAAAATTGAAAGAATTGATTTAAGACATGGGAATCTACCTGATCCCTTAGCAATTGCTCTTTCAACATTAAATTCTAGGTTAGAATATTTAGAAAGTAAAGTAATTGATTTAAAACCCTCAAAAGATAACGAAATTGAGATTTTTTTTGGAGAATATGGAGGGGGAATTTGAAGCATCGAACTAACCCATGAATGAAATTAGTAAATAAAGTAAAATAATTCCCTATTGAAATTTTCCAGAATTTGACTAGAAGTGGAAAAAGAACCAATTAATTATGCTTAACATCTTCCTTCAGTAGATTTTCAAATTAAATTATATATGTAACCTTGTATTATAAAAAATCATGAGAATTTTTTCAGAAAAGGTAAATTATGGTCTTTCTGCGATTTTTGAATTAGCTAAAAGTTATAATGAAGGGTATGTCCAGATTAAACAAATCGCTACCTCCCAAAAAATACCTAAAAATTATCTGGAACAGCTTCTTATTGATTTAAAGAGGGCAGGCATTGTTGAAAGTATGCGTGGTTCTCAAGGTGGATACCGATTAAAAAAACTGGCAAGTGATATAAAAGTTCTTGATTTGATTGAGGCTTTAGAAAGCCCGATAGAGGTTGTAGATTATTCCAAAAACTCAGTAGTGCTTCAAGATTTTTGGAAAAGTATTGAAAAAAAATTTAAAGATTTGTTTAATGTCTCTCTAGAAAAATTAATTGAAAGAGAAAATCTATTAAATAAGAGATTTAGTTATCAAATTTAAGTTTTTAATCAATAATTTTATTGTCGTTGTTTTATTTCCACAACTAACTTCCAATTATTCTCATCTACTTTAATTCTTTCAACTTTATATCCATTTCTTTCTAAGGACAGAGGAATTTCTCTTACAGAAGGAGGATTATCTATAAAAACTTCAAGTTTTTCATTTGAAGTTAAACTTTTTAATGCTTTTGAAATTAAAACTTGAGGAAATGGACAAACCATACCACGAACATCTAGCTCGTAATAGTTCTCATCAATTTTTCTCAATTGAATATCTTCTATGACCAATTCACCGTATTTTAAGAAAATTTATAAATTATATAATATAATGAATCTTGACTATATTAATTTTATTACTAAATAACTTAACTTACTCGACATTAAAAATTAAGATTTTTATGAGTTCAAATTATAATTTAAGGGTTTTTGAGAATATTACTGATCTAATTGCAAGTACTAAAAATCCTACTCCTCTAGTCCGCTTAAATGGGCGAATAAATCCAAATACAGATTTTAAAATATATTTGAAATTAGAAAGATATAATCCATTCGGTTCTGTGAAAGATAGGATTGCGCATTCGATGTTAGAGAACATCAAATTTAATAAAGAGAGTCGCATTATTGAACCTTCTTCTGGTAATACTGGAATTGCATTAACTGCAATTGCAAATGCTAAAGGAATTCCTATAGAAATAGCTGTCCCTACAAGAATTCCAAAAGAAAAAAAAATTCTTTTGAGATTGTTAGGTGTAAATATATTATGGGAAGCCGATGATAACCTTTGTCCACAATTCCCGAAAGAAGGAGCAAGAGGTTTAGTAAATGGGATTTTAAACAGTAAAGGTGGAGAAAGATATATCAATCCAAATCAATACGAAAATCAATTGAATATAAAAGCTCATTACGAAAATACTGGACCAGAAATATGGCATCAAACACAAGGTAAAATAAATTATTTTTTTGCGGGTCTTGGAACTTGTGGTACTATAACAGGGGTTGGAAAATTCCTAAAAGAGAAGAATCCACTCATAAAAATAATTGGCGTTGAACCATCGATTGTGGATCATAATCTACCTGGTATGAAGAGAATATCAGAATTAAGTGAAGAATATATCCCAAAAATCTTAGATAGATCTGTAATTGATGAAGTTATAGAAGTTGATGATAAGGACGCGTATAAAATGGGAATTAAATTAGCTAGAACCACAGGTATCCTTGTAGGACCAACAACTGGGGCAATATTACATGTTGCTTTACAATTTGCAGAGAAGAATAGCGGGGTTGCTGTGGTAATATCTCCAGATGATGCTATGAAGTATGTTAGCTCCTATGAACCTTATGTGAAAGATGATGGAAAATTAAAGTTTTAATTTCTTCTCGGTAAATGATCCAAGGAAATTCCATGCGCTTATCAATTGAGAAATTCTCAAAGCTTGTAGCAAACAATCTCAATTTAATTTGACCAGTTTGCCTATAATTATGAGTAAATTAATGATATTTTAAAATATTAACTAGATTTTATTTTAAAAGTAAAAATTATTGGTTAAAGTTTTAGAAGTGAATAATTGGCTTCAATTCTAATGACAAAAAGGTTTAAAAATAATACAACGTTATCACCCTACATAGTAAGCATTAAATTTATGAAATGGTGAAATTATTATGGGGAAAGTTTACAAAAACATAATTGAAACTATCGGGAAAACTCCTCTAGTAAAATTAAATAGAATAGTAAACAATATTGAGCCAAATCTGTATGTTAAGATAGAAGCTTTCAATCCTGGTGGGAGTGTAAAGGATAGGATTTGTATGGCGATGATTGATAGTGCTGAAAAATCAAAAATAATTAATAAAGAAACTACAATCGTTGAACCCACTTCAGGAAATACAGGAATTGGATTAGCCCTAGTATGTGCCGTGAAGGGGTATAAATTGATTTTAACAATGCCCGAGACCATGTCTCTTGAGAGAAGAAAAATTTTAAAGGCTTTTGGAGCGGAATTGGTATTAACTCCTGCTTCTGGTGGAATGAAGGGCGCCATTCAAAAAGCAGAAGAGCTAGCGAAAGATAGTGACAAAATATTTATACCACAACAATTCAAAAATTTAGCTAACCCAGAAATTCATCGAAGAACTACTGCTCTTGAAATTATTGAGGATTTAGATAATAAAATTAATGGGTTCGTGTCTGGAATTGGTACAGGTGGTACTATAACTGGTGTAGGAGAAGTTCTTAAAGAAAAAGTTGGGGAGCAAGTGAAAATATATGCCGTAGAACCGGCAAATTCTCCAGTTTTATCAGGAGGACAACCGGGTTCACATAAAATACAAGGTATTGGGGCAGGATTTGTGCCAGAAGTACTAAACACAGAAATTTATGATAAAATAATTACCGTTAGAGAAGAAGATGCTAAAGAAACTGCTAGAAAATTAGCAAAATTAGAAGGAATATTTGTAGGTATTTCTGCTGGAGCAGCAGCTTGGGCGGGAATTACTGTAGCTTCGAAAGATTTTTCAAAAGGCCAAAATTTGGTAATAATCTTACCTGATACAGGAGAACGATACCTAACTACAGATTTATTTAAAGCCTAATTTTATACATCATTTCTTTTTTTATTAATAATTCCTCCAAAAGATATAGATGCTTTTAATCTTGGTGCGATTGTTAAGGAAAGATTTATTATTTGTTAATATTTCTTTAGAATTTTTTTAATTCGAAAAATTTAATGCATGATCTAGGCTCTTAATTATTTTCTCTGATTGTTCAATTCCAACTGATAATCTCATAAGATAAAAATCGAAACCTAACTTTTCTAGTTCTTCTTTAGAGTCTTTATAATGAGCCATAATAACATAAGGAGACAAAAGCGTTTTTTCTGACCCTAAACTGGGACCTTTTAAAATTGGAGAGTGTAGATTATCATAAAATTTCTCAGCTTTTTGTTTTATTGACTCCTTTAATATAAAACTCAATAGACCACTTCCTCCCTTAAGATATTTCTCCATAAGCTTATGATTTGGATCACCTTCTAATGAAGGATGATATACTTTTTTTATTGCCTTATGACTCACTAAAAACTTTGCAACGATTGCACTATTTTTATTGATTTTTTTCATTCGCTCTTTAAAATTTCTAATATTACGGGTTAATATTTTTATTTCATTGAAGTTCATATCTAAATTTGCTAATTTTTGGAATTCTTCTATTTTTTTGGAAGTACTATAATCTTTTAGTAGTAATACTCCTCCAATATGATTGTTTTTACCACTAAGAAATTTGGTAGTACTGTGAACAATGAAATCAGCATCGAATTCAAAAGGATTAAAGTTATATGGTGTAGCAATTGTACTATCAACGATTACCTTAACTCCTTTAGAATGAGCAATTTCGACTATTTTTTCTATATCAACTAACTGGATTAATGGATTTGAGGGAAATTCGAATATAATTCCTGCTGTGTTATCACTAATGCTATTTTCTAAGTTTTCAATAAATCTATCTCTAATAAAAATCGTTTCAGGAAATCCATATTTTTTTGACCATTTTTCTAGAATACGAATCGTATCTACATATAATGAGCCCAACGCAATGAATTGATTCTTTTTTTCAGATAGTAACGAAAAAATCGAAGCAAATATGGCTGCCATTCCTGATGGATAAAGAAAACATTTATGGGGATCTCCATGCTCGAGATTTGCTATAATACTTTTGAGATTTTCCTCAAGCCTTAGCTTAGTTTCGGTCGAAACTTCTTTACTACAAATTTTTCGAGAACTTACAATAATTCCTATATGTCTTCTAAGTATAGATAACATTGCATATCGAATACTGAAAATTAAGATGATGCCTATGTTATTCTTTTGATCATGCCGAATCAACAAATCTAACTTTTTTGATTTATTAGTTTCGTCTAAATCATCTATTCCAAGTAATCCAATATTGATTTTACCAGCGGTATAATTTGGGAACAGTCCACTTTGGCTGGATAATACTAATATATCAGCCTCAGAAGCCTTAACTTTAGTTATTACTCCAGGAAACTTTTTACATAAATAATTAAAGTGTTCTAAAGGTAACCCTGCATCGAAATAGATTTTATTTCCTTTCCTGAAAAAAAAGTCAATTACTAAGAAGATAGCACTTTGATAGCTATGACAGCTAATTGCTCCAACGGCATTAAAATTCTTTTTATTTTCTGATTCTAAAACTGTTATGATTGGATGAGATACAAACCGAGGATAACCACGATTGACATATATATTATTCTCCTCGTAGTCAATAATATCTTTAAACTTAGGAAAAATCGCGGACACACCATGAAATCCGCCAATACTTTTTACATTTCGTTTCTCAGGAAGTTTAAATTTACTCATATTCAATCAAATATTTTTAATATTGAAATAGACTTTGATATGTCTTCGAAATTATTATAATAATTAAATGAAAATCTTAAGAAAGTTTTTTCTAGTGATTTAAGATTATTTCTAAGAGATATATGTATGTTATTCTTTAGTAACTCCTTAAAAATATCTTCTGCCCTATTATGTTCAAGTGTAATAATTCCTGATCGGTATTCCAATTCAATCGGAGTAACTATTTTGTAGTTTAATTTCTCTATCTCATTTAAAAATTCAGAAGTAAGCCAAAGAATTCTTTTACTTATTCTTCTTAACCCCTCTTGTAAATCTCCAGACCCAATTTCCTCAATTAAGTTTAAACCACCCTTTAAAGTAAACAAAGCTGGAAAATGAGGAGTTCCTCCCAAGCAATCCATAGCACTAGTTTCTTGTTTGATATTAATATTCTCATTATCCATCGAAAAGGTATCTTTAACACTTAACCAACTTGAAAACGGTAAATCGATTTCATTGATGATCTTTTCTTTTATAAAGAGGATTCCAATTCCATAACCACAACATGCCCATTTTAAGGCTGATGTAACAAGTATGTCAATATTACATTTATCAACATCTATAGGAAAGGCACCAAATGATTGAGTTGCATTAACAATATTTATTATTTTGTTTTTTTTACATAAATCTCCTAATTTTTCAAGATCTTGCTTATATCCAGTAGAATATTGAACGTGGCTATGAATGATATAATTAGTATTACTAGTAATTTGATTTGATATGTGTTCAATTGGATATTGATGATTTACATGCTTGATTTTAGTATTTTTGAAACCTAATCTTTTAAATATATGGATTGAAGATGGAAATTCATCTTCAGGATAGAGAATTTCGCCAGGCTTTATTAGTCGAGCGACCGTATTCATGCAAGAAGAAGTATTAATAAAGAAAGCAATTTCTGTTGGTTTTGCATTAAAATATTGAGCAATTTTTTCTCTGATGGTATTTAATTCTATAAAAAAATCATCCCAAAAAATATCACCATAATTTAGCATGTCATTTAGATACTTCAATCCTGAATTGTATGCACTTCTACTCAAAGGTGAACCTCCAGCTGACTTTAAACATATTACTCTTTTAAGAGCTGGAAATTGGTGTTCGCGAATTTCTTCCCAATTGACTTCCATATAATTTTCAACTTTTTAACATTTATAGTTAATTAATTAAAAGTAGTCATTTTTAAAATAAATATAGCAATTTTACTAAACAAATTAGGAAAAGCATGAGTTAATCCAAATCTTTGAGTGGGCAGATAAATTTGATGTGAGACTTGAATTTTATAATATTCACAGAATTGAAAAAATTTAGCAACTGTAAAAATTTGAATTTTTTTACCATAAAACAGATTTTCATTTATTTTACTCCGTTTTAGCGTTCCTCTAAGTAAGAATGTTAGTCTGTTCTTCCAATGAGCTAAATTTTCAAAACTGATAATGCAATTTTTTCCCACACGTAACATCTCTTTGATAAGGAACAATGGATTTGTAATATATTCTAATGTTTGGCTTAAAATAACGTAATCAAAGGAATTTTCTTGAAAATCTTTGAGTCCTTCATTTAAATCTTCCTGAATAACCGATACTCCACTTTTTAAGCAAGATTTTATCTTTGGCAATGAAACTTCAATCCCTAATCCCTTAATATTTTTGTTTAAAATTAGTTCATTTAACAATTTACCATCTCCACAACCCAAATCTAAAACTCTACTTTTAGGTTTGATAATGTCGAAAATAACTCGTAAATCTTTTCGTTCTAACAAGCTTCTCTTTCTCGTATTAATAATTATATTTTAAGATTTTCAAGAAAATTTAAAACTATTTCACGGAGATCCTTACACTCTACTAAAAAAGAATCATGACCGTAGTAAGTTTTAATTTCTACAAAACTGGTTTCAATACCGTTTGACTTTAATGCGTAAACTATTTCTCTCGATTGAGTTGTAGGATATAACCAATCAGAAGAAAATGAGATAACTAAGAATTTAACATTCTTGATGCGAGAAAATGTTTTCACTAAATTTTGATCTTTTTTTAAATCAAAATAATCTATTGTTTTTGTTAAATATAAATATGAATTTGCATCAAAGCGTTTAGTAAATGAAGTTCCTTTATATTGTAAGTAACTCTCTACTTCAAATTCCTCCTTAAATTGAAAAACATATTCTGGATTGTGGCGTAAATCTCTACCAAATTTTTCCATCATTGAATCTTCACTTAAGTACGTGATATGGCCAATTTCTCTGGCCAACTTTAAACCAACAAGTGGAGGTTCTCCCGTATAATAATTTCCGTTATTCCAATTTGGATCTGAATATATAGCTTGCCTTTGCACTTCATTAAATGCTATATTGAATGGAGTAGCATAAGAGGCAGTTGCGATAGGAATTACCGATTGAGTAATGTTTGGATAATTTACGGCCCAATCTAGAGCCTGGAAGCCTCCAAGACTCCCACCAACAACACTCAGAACTTTTTTTATACCTAAATCATCAATTAATAACTTTATAGATTTAATTATATCATGAACAGTAATTAATGGAAATTTCAAGCCATATGCTTTTTCAGTTTCTGGATTTATAGAAGAAGGACCCGTCGATCCATAGCAACTTCCTAGAATATTAACACATATAATATAATATCTTGAAGGATCAAATGGTTTTCCTAAACCAACCATCTCGTCCCACCAACCTCCAATATCACTATTATCACGAAACACATGGGAACTTCCGGACAAAGCGTGAAAAATCAAAATTACATTTGATTTAAAGGTGTTCAAGACTCCATATGTTTCATAAGCTAATTGAAAACCTTGTAAAGTTTCTCCTGATTCAAGTATAAAAGTTTTATCCCACAAGAAATATTTAAGATTTTGTATTTTATTTTGTAGTATCCTGATTAAATTAAACCACCATTTTTTGAATAGTTTTTATTTCAATATCAATTAAAAATTTTGATTGATAATGACTTAAAGGATTAAGATATTGAATAAATTTATTTTTTATCTTAATTAATTAATATTAATAGGTTTTAGAAGAATAGAGCCAAATTTAATCTTCCTTATTACAAATAAAAAACGAGAGAAAATGGCAGAAGTGACTAAAGTTTTATTATTGTTAAAAGATATGGTATATGAATCTACCAGTCCATTGGAGATAATTCGATTCGCAAAGTATTATAAAAGTAAAGGCCTAGAAGTTTGTGTGATTCTGTGGGGCCCAATGGGAATTTTATTAGGAAAGAAAAATAAAGTTGGAATGATGCGGTATGATGAAGAAGTTAGGGAGTGCCTTGAAAGTGGAATTAATTTTAAATGTTGTGATCTTGCTGCTAATCTTATAGGTATGGATGAATCAGAGTTAATTGACGGGATAGAGTTGGTACCCTCATTTAAAGTTGCCGATTTATTACTTGAATATCAGGAAGAAGGACAATTGATATTTTCTTTATAAAGAATACATTATGTAAATGAGTAATGTTCTTCTTCCGGATGTACTTCTTCAACAAACTTAAAGTTAAAAATTTCTTGGTCATTAAGCTTCCTTTTAAGATATCCTAACCTATGCATTGTATTCATGAAACCTCTTGTTGAGTTTAAATACCCTTCTGAGAGGGTTATGCAATACTTTGGTGAAATCTCAAGAATAGATTTTACATATTGATCATGATTGTTTAAAATTGTAAAAGTTTTTGAAATTATCTCTGCTGCTTCATCTTGAGATTCTCTCAGCATATAAGAAGCTTTTTTGTGATGTTTCAAGAAAGTTATTACATATTCAGGATAATTTTTGATTAGTTCCTCATGAAAAAATATTCCATAACTAGGATTATCCGCTAATAAATAATTTGGTGGAACAACTATGTGAGAATCTAAAATTGTTTTAGCAAAAACTGCTAATGCAGGGGTTCCCACCCCTCCTTCTAGTATACCTTTTTCCATGTCTATTGTTATGAACTCTGCTTGTTTGTAATTTTTAACTGTAATCTCTTCTCCTAAGTTATGCTTTTCTAAGTAAAAATTGAGAATTGCATCATGTATGGAGCCAATACTTGGAGTTCCCACCATCTTTCCTTTAAATTGAGTAAGAACCCTATACATGTCACCACCTAATTCTGAAATAGTTTTATGACTCTTTTTTCCAATGAAAACTGTTCCTTCAACATGACCACCAGCTACACATTTAATAGGGACACCATTATCTATCCCAATTAAAGCGGGAGGTAATCCCATATAACCTATATCTAACATTCCTCTTTGGAAAGCTTCAACCATGAGTGGACCCGTTCCAAAAAGAACCCAGTTTACTTTAATATCCAGATCTTTTTCTAACTCATCATTACCCATCAAGATCCAATTACTATGATACGCAGTTGAAAGATGACCGATATTTAATTCTTTTTTTGTAATAAAATTCACGAAGTTTATTTATTATAGACTAAAAAATCAGTAATATTTAATATTTATAACCTAAAAAATTAATTTATTTAATTGCTTTTAAGTTATATAATTTAATATCGTAATTTAAACTACTTTAAGGGAAACTTATATGCTTAATATAAAAATAATGTTTTTATCAATATTAACGGATATTACAGATGTAGAGGAATTAAATTTAACAGTTGAAGATAATTCAACTATTCGAAATATGTTAACCCAATTAGCTTCGAAATTTGGAGCTAAATTTGAAGAAATGATTTTCAAAACTTCAAAGGATTTAAGTAAATATATTCTTATAACCGTAAATGGTAAGGATATTAGATCATTGGAGGGATTAAAAACTAAAGTTCAAGTTAATGATGAAATTTCTTTTATCCCCGCTATTGCAGGAGGTTAAAATAATAAATTCTGTAATTAGTGCAGATACTGGTGCAAAAACCATAAATTTTAGGAATTATTTAAATTATTTACATTGTTTTAAAAAAAGTCCTAGTTACTGTTATGCCAGCGTAACCGAGTAGTAAGGTGGCGGCCTGCAGAGCCGTTGCGCAAGCATCGTGGGTGCAAATCCCACCGCTGGCTCCATCATTTCCTATTTTTCTAGTGTTAATTATAAATCTATTTCAGAAATATAGAAATGGAAAAATTTTTCTCCTCAATAGCAAAAATAGGATAAATTTAAAACAAAAAGTTGTCTAATAGATTATTTTTTTTCACAAATTTACAAGATTGTTTTAAATAAGGACAAGAAAGTGATAATAATAAGACAATCAAAACGAAAATAATTTTGTTGTGGTATATTAATGAAAAGAAAATACTATATGTTAGGAATTTTTCTCTTTGGGATTCTTATTTTGAATATGAGTTTTGGTTTTACTGCAGCTTTTGAGGATGGAGATGATCCGCCGGAAGAACCCGATAAACCTGAGGAACCACATGAAGATAAATCTGATGATAATGATGGAGTTAATGATGACATTGAAGAAGAAGAAAAAAGAGATATAGTAATTTGGTTTGGTGATCATGTTGTTGAAATGTCATCGATTCTACGACACAGCGACCAAAAAGATATTTTGGAAATTAGAATTGGTTTTAATAAGCATGGATTAGCAATCCGAGTATTTTTTGGAACAATTATGAAAGCTGAGGAGCCTCCTGATGAGTCCAAAGAATTTACTGTTGAATCTGGAGATGATCATGAGTGGATTGAATACAAATTAGAATTTGAAGTGTCTTTTAGAGGCTTTATTGAATACGTTGATTTAAATGATAATGGAGTTTTCGATCATGAAATTGATAAACTTATCGAGGATTATGGAATAAATTCATTCCAACCTATTACATATTCACTTACACCTATCTCCAACGATAGCAATTTACATTATTTCTTACTCAATACAACTGATGGAGTCTTTGCTGCTCATATTTATTTTGTTGAAGAATTTATTTATCTTAATGACAACATTATTGCGCCGACTCAAGTCAAGATTGATATAGAAATTACAGATTTTGATTATATTAATGATAGTTCCCAATTAGCTCTGATAACTAAATTAAGATCTGAGACTTACGATT
>CAZRBD010000070.1:0-19423 GCA_964598265.1 uncultured archaeon | reverse complement strand
CAAAGTTCGGGATTTATTAACCACTCCCTCTCAGCGTGGTAGAGTACAATATACTAAACTATGTTATTAGAAAGTTTTACACTGAGCCAGTTATAGGTGATAAAACTCCCATTGACCTAATTATTGAGAATTCTCACTCTCAAGAGCAAAGGACCGCAGCTTTGAAAGCTTATAAAAAATTAGTAAATAACATATTTGAAGTCCAATTTAATTCTAAGCTAAAAAACTTAAAAAAATCGCAAGCCAAAGATTACTTAATAGAAAATGCTCAAATGATGATAATTAAAAGCTTATTAAAACTAATAGAGGCTGATAAAAAAGGCGGTACCGATATATATTCCGCAGTTTCAAAATTTGAAGAATTTCTCAACGACCCAAACTTAATAAATGATTTTGTAAAAGATTTCCTGCAACCCAGTCATCTGTCTGCTACACAAGAGTTGTTTTTGGAACAGTTAAGTAGTGGATTTTTTGATAGGGCCGATATTTCTGTACCACGTTTGTCTAAAAGCATTCAAAATTTAATAGGCAGGACTCAAGAATCAACAGATTTTTTCAATGGTCTTCCTCTCCGTGTAGTTAACGCATTTATTGCTTCTAGATTTGCACTTGCTAATAGTTATGACGGCATCAATTATGGAAATGGTCAAGTATTAGGAATTAACGAAATTATACCAAATTTTATTGACGTTGAAAAATCTTTACTTGGTGTTTCAGATAGTTGGGCCAGTGAATTTGAATCCTTTTCTTCAAGAGCACCTTCTGATAGAAGGTATTTTGATAATTTGTTAATAAGATTTCTCAATTCTTATCTAAGTAGTCCCAACAAAGGATCTTTAGGAAAAGTAGAAACTAGATCAATACGAGGTATGATTAACGATTTCATTTCGGCAAGTTTTTCAACATTGTTTATAGAAGGCTCAGAAAATACAAAGCTTAAAGACATACCGAACTTTTTAGCCACTTTAGCTGTTGGTGGTTCAAATGATCAAGCGAGTATTCTGACATACATTTTTAAAAACCTATTTTCCAATCGAGAAAGATTACAAGACTTTACTACCGGTTCTAGTCCTAAAGAGCTAAAAATGCCATCAAAATTCACATTCTTATTCGCGATAACAGATTGGATAAATACTCAAGCTAATTTAGATAGTTCTGCCACAAAAACGGAAGCTATTAAATCTGTAAAGGACTTCTTTTGGACATTTAAAGATGCGACACATAACAACTATGGTAAGCTGAAAGAGTTTATTCGGTCTATTGCTTCCAAATACTATAGAAACGATTATGTAAGTAAAATGGGGTTATTATTCATCAAATCTATTGAGAGATTGTTTACAAATGATGATTTTCTCAACAGTATGATTCAAACAAATATTGAAGGATATCACATTTTATGGCGAGATAATTTTAACATCTTTATTGAAAAAGTGGATGGTGAAGGAAATCCTATAAAGTTTACTCGAGATTCAATTTCTAATACATACAACGGAGAGCCTGTTTACATTTTGGATGGAAATAGTTGGACTCCCCTAGAGACTCTTAGAAGTGACTACTCTTTTGACTCTGCCCACATTTTAGTTCACAGAATTACCGAGAACAGTGAAATTCAGATCGGATTAACCAAAATCGAAAATATTCGGAATGACTTTTCACATCTTTCTTTTGAATTACATGAGGGATTTCCAACAGCAAATGGACTAGTAAGTAATATTTGGGTATCAAACTCTAAAGGCAATCAATTAATTAGTGATATAAATTTAGATGACTTTTCTATCCGTTCTGAGACAGATGAATTTTGGTACAAACAATATTTTGACAGTTCCGGAAGACCTCTTAGTAATATATATATTAGTTATCTTTTTAGTTCTGGATTAAAAATGACAAACTATTTACAACAATTAAACTTAGGAATTACAAGTTATTCCTCTTTCACACCATTTTTCCCAGATCTCGTTACACAAAATATTGTCAGTTTGAAAGGCTACAGTAATACATTTAAACCTTTACTGGGAATTGACCGAGTTCAAGCATACGGTAAAGAGTTTACAGTTGATACGGTTAATAAAATTATATATGATCTATTTGACCCTTCTAGAAATTGGAAAAACAATTTATATCAACAACAAGTAATTAAGCATCTTGCAGTCTTGAATGGCTACTTTAAAGGTGGTCTAAACAATGAATTTGTCAGAGGTCAAGATATTCAAGCAGTTAACAAAATCGTTAAAGATCTGTCTTTTTCTAAAGATGAATTACAAAAGTTCTCATGGAAAAAACCCGATGGTTCTTTTATCGGAAGTGAACAATTCCTAAAACAATGGTTAAGTTTAATTTACACTAAAATAACTAGCTATTATCTTGAAGGAGGACAGAATCCTGATATTAATAATGAAGCAAAAAAATTACTAGCATTTACTTCATTAGAAACTATTATCAATCCCAAAAAATTCACTAATGATGAACAAAAGACAGGAGTTCAAATTTTCCAAACAGCTTCTAAGCTTTTCGGGCATTTCACAATAAGATTAGCTCTCTCAAGCATGATCGATTTTAATTCTGATAACTCCATTATGTTCCTTAGCAGGCCAAGTAATCTAGCAGATTTAACTAAAATCCATAATCATATAGGATTTGTTGCAACCAGAGCCGTCGGTGATAGTCCAATCGCTAATTATCAGGATACAAATAATCTTCAGCACTTAATAGGCGCCTTCTTCTTAGACTCACATATCTACCTCCCATTGCTCTCAGGACAACAAAATAGGGAAAATTCTTACATATTTGATTTCGGTCCTATCTTAATATCAACTAGACTTCAGAGTCGCTCATTAAAAGCAATATCTTGGAAAATTGCTTCATTTATCGCAGATACTTACGAGAGATCAGCTACTCTATATAGTCTATTTTATAAGTCCCAGAGTAATTTGTTAAAAAAGATTGAATTATTAATAAATGACAAGATTTTTGCCGGACAAGGGTATTTTTCTGGTAATAAAGATAAAAATAAGTGGTTAGCGGCAAAACTTATAAATCAGGCGAGGAAACAACTATTCCATCTAGGTACACGAGCAGACCTCACTTATGCTACTCTAAGAAGGCAATTCGAAGATCAAATGTTAGACACTTCAAAAAGCTATATCGAATTAAATTTCAAAGGAATCATCGATATTCCAAGAATAGTCCTTAAATTTCCTAAGAGTTGGTTTGCGGACAGTGATTTTCAGACATGGGGCTATGTCGATACAAAGTCAATTAAATGGGATGGCATGGTAGACCACAAGAATAGGCTTTTAGAAACTGAAGTGGCAAATGGAGTGAAATTATTAACAAAACTTATTGCAGAACATGGTTCTGGAAAAGTAATAATCCTTCCAATGATAAATACTGACCATTCTAATTTAGGTTATCGACATTATTACGGAGCACAATCAAGGCATGTCAAATGGTTACCCTATGGTAAATCGTATTTTGAGATCGATTTAAATGATGCCCCCAAGGCATTATCCCAGTTAATACATATAACCCGTAGTATGCTTACTTATGATGCAGCTTTTGTTGTAAAAGAGTGGGTTGATATAGACGCATCGTATGGCAACTTGCGAAATTATCTAGACCAAAATAGAGAAATGATCTGTGCTTTTGATTATAGAGGATTCCTAAAACGAGATGAGCTTTATGTAGGCGATCCAGCCTCCTTCGGAACACCTTGGAGGGCTAGAGCTCCAATAGAAATTGATGACTATTCTACAAACTTCTATGAAAACACTGAATTCAATAATTATGCAAATGAATGGGTGAGTACTTTCATTTATCGTATAGGTATGACTGACGCTTCAAAAAACTCAGATTTTACTAGGTACTTAGCTAGCATTATAACCGGAACATCGGGATTTTCAATTATTATGAGAGAGATTTTAGGTCTTTAGCCATAAATCATCTTTTTTTTAATGATAAATAAATATTCTAGGGAAGAAATGTTTTTAGAGACGTTTTAAATTGTTTAAACCTTCTACACTTTTAATATAATACGTCCATCACCGCTTACTTCATAACGTATACTTTCATTTATTCCATAGGTATGACAGACGGTTCTAAAAATGGTGATTCTACAAGATATTTAACAAAGACTCAAACAAGTACATCAATTTTAATAATTTTTAATAAAATGTTTATCACTTCTAAACAGTTTGTGAAATTTCCCTTGTCAGCAAAGCAAATCTTACTTTCTTAATTTCTCGTGTAAAGGAATTAAACCGTTATAGATTCATTTTAATAATATTTTTTGAAAAATCATAAAAATTAATAGAATCAAATAATTTTATTCTTATAGCAAAATGATAAAATTAGAAATAATTTAAAAAAATGACAGAAGATCCGTTTGAAAATATCCCCCAAATTCCCGATGTAGGGGACGCTCTTGTTCGGAAAAAACGACTTGTCGAAACAATAACTACAGTTGTTAAATGTGAAGAATGCAAAGAAAAATATAATCGCATCTTCAAACCGGGAGATTACATCTTTAAAAAAGTGCCCGAAGAGGAATGCGAAAAGTGTCATAAATTACAATCCTTAACAATAATCGAAATCTATTCGGAATGGATTGATCCAAAAAAGAAGAAATAAATCAGTTTTAGCTAATTCTTAAAAAAAAGTGAAGATTTATGAGCGAAAATTTAACCCAACTACAAAAAGGAAAGTACCTTAACCTTAAAACCTACCGTAAGAGTGGAACAGAAGCTGAAAGGTTAGTGTGGTTTGTAGAAGAAAATCTCAAATTTTTTGTAAGTACAGGTCCAGATACTTTTAAAGCCAAACACATGCGTAATAATCCCAAAGTTCAGATTGCATCGTCCAAGGGGAGATCTACTCCTAATAGTGCATATATTGATGCGGAAGCCCGTTTTTTATCAAAAGATGAGTTAGAACCTATTATTATGTTATTTAGAAAGAAATATAGAATGTTCAAGTTATGGAGTTCTTTAAAAAATCGGAAGAAAGAAGAAAGTGAGAAACAAATTTATATTGAAATAACTCCAAAATAACCAAATCTTACTTTAATAGAAAAATATACTCTTCTTGATAGAGTATCTTCAAAACTCTCTAAATATCAACACCATTTAAATTAGTTAAAATAGAGGGCATGAACTATTCATTATTTAGTTAACATTTTAATAGAGATTTTAATATAGATTATATAGAGACTGAAACATTTTAAAATTTGAAATATCTTGAGTCGTCTGAAAGAAATCTCGGAAAAAATAGAAGAGAGAAAAAAGAAATTAAAAAATTCTTTAGACTCAATGGTAATTCAATTAAGAGATTTTGGAGCAGTTAAAATATATATTTTTGGCTCATATTCTAGGGGAGAAATCGATGTAAATAGTGACCTTGATTTATTCGTTATTATGCCTTCAAATAAAACTGGAAAAGAGTGGCTTAATTTTATCTATAATACAATTGAGAGAGTTATTTCTTCAGATATAATTGTTTTCAATATTGATGAATTCAATGACCAATTATCGTCAAATTCATTTCTTAAGAATATTATTAATTCAGGGAGTTTAATTTATGAAAAAACCTAAAAAAGAAGAAGCCTTGAGATGGTTTACTCAGGCAAAGGATGAGTTTATCGATTCAGATGAATTAAGAAAAAGAAATAGATTTTATCTCGCATTATTTCATTTTCAGCAATCATCAGAAAAAGCTCTCAAGGCATACTTATATTTGAAGGTAGAATCTATTGAAGTTTTCTATACTCACTCTATAAGTGAACTTCTAAATATGGTATTTGAAATTGATCCCGAATTTAAAGAGGTCAGCGCCGTAAAGAAGCTTGATCAATATTATATACCCACCAGATATCCAAATGGACTTCCAGGTGGAGTTCCTTCCAGATACTATGATGATCCACAAGAAGCGGAAGATGCTATGAAATTAGCAAAGAATTTAATTGATCTAGTGGAGAAGAAGTTGGAGCTTGAATAATCTCATATTTAGAGTTTTAAAATCACATCCGAACTACCGAGGATTTAATGGCATTTTATTGTCGTATTCCATTTGGAACTAAAAAAAAGTACGGAAATAAGATTTGATAATTCTCTTCAATTTAATTAATCTAATTGAAAAAAAGGTAGAATTTGATTAATTTACTTATTTTTCAATCTTTAGTTCTTCTTCTATTAATCGCAGTATAAAGACATGCTAAAACAATACCAAATACGATTAATATTGATGTGTACATAACAAACCCTAAGATACCGATTGTATTGATATCAAAGAAGTAATACATGTAATTACCCGTGATGGTACCATGGATAACAGCAAATATAATATAACATGTAGGATAGATGATCCAATAAAGTATATAGGTCCATTTATATTTCATTTTATTTTCTGTTAATACCCAATCGATTATGAAAGCAATAGGAATAATATAGTGTACAACTAGATTGTTGAATGCTGCCCATCCTGTAGGGAAGGGATAAAACAACTGTAAAAAAACTGCAAAAATCACGAAAGTTATTGTTATATAGAGAGTAAAAGCACCTTTAAGAGCCCCTTTTATTTTTTTAAGAAGTTGTGGTTTTTTATGCCATAGAATCGCCAATGTAAACCATATAGTCACCATTAAATTTGTCTGATAAGTAAAAGATTTGAAAACATTAAACCATGGAAGAATTGATCCATTTTCAATCGTATAAATAATAGCACTGGCTACCATAGTAAACCAGCTTAAAATGGTAAAGATTATTCGGTAGATTAAAATATTTTTTTCTGATACATTAAAATTTTTCATGTTTTAATATCCCGTTAAAAATTTAATTAAATAAATATCAAGAAGATTATAATTTAAACCATTTCATTATGTTAATGCAGTGTAATAAAGGATTACTCTGTTTTTATTCTTTAAGACCTAACCTTTTTATTATTAAGTTTGCCATAGAGTAAGGATCTAAGGATTTTTGCATGGCTTGATTAATATACTGTTCTATGTTAGTATCAGTCTTTAATAATTTTTCAACTTTTTCAGTTAACTTATGCTTCAAAATTTGAAGTGTTTCATTTGTAATTCGATTCTCCAAGTAATTCGAAATGACTCCCGATTGTTCCATGAATATCTTATGCTTATTAATTAATTCAATTAGTTTATCGAAGTTTTCTCCCGTTCTTGAATTCACTTTTGTAATTTCTGGTGTCCATTGTTCTATTTTGGCATATTTTTGACCCATGATTTGTGAATCATATTTGTAAGTCTTCCTAAATTCTAACATTTGCATGATCTCCGCCATTTTCTTGTCTGAACCGGGTAAATCCATTTTATTCACAACAAATATGTCTGTAATTTCCATAATACCAGACTTTATTGCTTGTATATCATCTCCTAATCCTGGAACTAACAGAACCACTACTGTTTGAGCTGATTTAAAGATGTCTACTTCAGATTGTCCAACACCGACAGTTTCAATAATTATTATATCACAACCGTATGCGTCTAGGATTTTTATTACGTCTTCGGTCGCACGAGCAAGCCCACCCAATTGTCCTCTATTAGCCATACTTCTAATAAAAACATTACTTAGAGAGAAATGTTGCTTCATGCGGATTCGGTCTCCAAGGAGGGCGCCCCCTGTTAAAGGTGAAGTTGGATCAATACAGATAACACCGACTTTTTTTCCCAGTTCAACATAATTTTTAATAAATGTTGAAATAAAAGTAGATTTTCCCGTACCTGGAGCCCCTGTAATTCCTAAAATATAAGCCTTACCCGTATGTTTATAAATTGAATTTACTATATCCTCAGCGGCATTTATATCATTTTCAACAAAAGTAATTAATCGTGCAGCAGCCCTGGTATTTCCTTTTATTAACTTATTAGTTAATTCAGAATAATCCATTATGATGTTATCTTTTTAAATTAGTTCTCACAAATTCTACAATTGTCTTCAAACTTGTTCCAGGACCATGAAAACCCTTTAAACCGTGCCCTTTAAGGAATTCTTTATCTTCATCTGGGATAATACCACCTACCGCAACAAGCACATCATCTATATCATGCTCTTTCAATTTTTGCATGATTAAAGGGCATAAAGCATTATGTGCCCCTGATAACATACTTAACATAACAGCATCGGGATCTTCCTGGATAACAGTATTGACAATATCATCAGGTGTTTGGTGAATCCCGGTGTAGATTACTTCCATACCGGCGTCTCTTAATGCTCTAGCTAAGACTTTTGCGCCTCTGTCATGCCCGTATAGCCCAAGGATTATAAATCCTTGCCAAGCCCGGGCTTACAAACGAGAACTTTTATTTTTCTTTCTTCAGACATTTTTCTTCACATTTTAAAATATTGAATCTTCATGATAAGTTCCGAAAACTTCTTTTAAAATATTTATAATTTCTCCTATAGTTGCATATTCTCTTACTGCATCCATAATAAAAGGCATTAAATTCTCCGATCCTTTTGCAGCTTCTTTTAGTTTTTCTATAGTTTCTCTTACTTTATCATTATTCCTTCTTTCTTTTAACTTGTTAATCTTTCTAATTTGTTCTTCTGCAACTTCTTCATCAATCTTTAAGAGGGGTACAGAATAGGGTTCCTTTTGTTGATATTGATTTACTGCAATAATTATCCTTTCTTTATTCTCAACTTCTTTTTGATACTTATAGGAAGCTTTAGCTATTTCTTTCTGGAAGAAATTAGCTTTAATTGCTGGTATAACACCTCCCAATTCTTCAATCTTTTGAAAGTATTGTTCTGCTTCCTCTTCCATCTTATTTGTTAGCCATTCAACATAATATGAACCCGCTAATGGATCGACAGTATCAGTTACACCAGATTCATGAGCAATAATTTGTTGCGTTCGCAAGGCTATTTTTGCTGCTTTTTCAGTTGGAAGACATAATGCTTCATCAAATGAATTACAATGTAGAGATTGGGTTCCTCCTAAAATAGAAGCTAAAGCTTGAAGTGTCACTCTTACAATGTTATTTTCAGGTTCTTGAGCAGTTAAAGAAACTCCAGCTGTTTGAGTATGAAATCGAAGTCGCATTGACTCTGGTTTCTTTGCTCCATACTTATTTTTAATTCTTTTTGCCCAAATTCGCCTGGCAGCTCGATACTTACAAATTTCTTCAAAAAAGTTATTATGAGCGTTGAAGAAAAAAGATAATCGAGGAGCAAAATCATCCACATCTAAATCCCTCTCCAAGGCAGCTTCTACGTATGCAAATCCATCAGCTAGTGTGAAGGCTAATTCCTGAATTGCCGTAGAGCCTGCTTCTCGGATATGATACCCGCTTATGCTAATAGTATACCACTGGGGTACATTTTTCGTACAATATTCAATTGTATCAATTATTAATCTCATAGAGGGCTCTGGAGGAAAAACCCATGATTTTTGGGCAATATATTCCTTCAATATGTCATTCTGTATTGTTCCTCTCAATTTCTCAGGAGAATGTCCTTGTTTTTCGGCAGTAACTATATACATTGCTAACAATATTGACGCTGGAGCATTTATTGTCATTGAGGTGCTTATCTTTGAGAGATCAATTCCTTTAAATAAAATCTCCATATCTTCTAAAGAATCTATTGCTACTCCCTCTTTTCCGACTTCACCTAGAGCCCTCTGGTCCGTGGCTTCTATACCGTAAATAGTGTGTAAACTAAATGCGACACTCAATCCCGTTTGACCATGAGACATCAAAAATTTATAACGTTCGTTTGTTTGTTCAGCTGTTCCCAAACCAGCAAATTGTCTCATTGTCCATAATTGTCCTCTGAACATATTAGGATATGCGCCTCTTGTAAAAGGAAATTGACCAGGAAATCCTAAATCTAAAGCATAATTAAAATCTTTTGTATCATTAGGAGTATATAATCGATTAATTTCAATCTCTGACAAATTTCCAAAGCTTTTTTGCCTTTCCTGTATTTTTTCAGAAAGTTTTTCCCATTTCATCTTTTCTTGTTCTATTTTATCAAATTCTGTCATTAATATTATACACTCAATTTATCTTCAATTTTTTAGAAAATCTTTCACTATGGTTATTCTCAAATTAGATAATTGTTTAAAAATATTTTAACTTTGTTTAACAGAAGGAATAAAAAACTAAATTAATTAAGAGAAATGTGTTACGCGACAATTCAAAATGAATAGGATATTTTTATTTTTTCTTAGTACTTTAATATCTTTCTTGTTCTATTTATTTACAATTTTATTAAATTAACATTCATATTTTTATTAAGACATGGTTTCACTTTTTAAAATACTTAAATTAAAATTAAAAAAAATAATTTTTAATATCATATCCTAATTCATAAAACGAATGCGTTTCTCAGTTTATACCAATTTACAATTAAAATGGTTGATTTTTTATCATGGTAAAACTTATTTATCTAGGGTGCATGAGCTCAAAACTTTATAAAAAGACCTGTGAAAGCGCTACAAAATTAATTCAATTCTTTGATAAAGAATTTCAAGTCATAGATAATCCTCCTTGTTGTGGATCCTTAGCATATCATATCACATCTGAAGATCTCATGTTTGAACATATCACATATGTTAATAAATGGTTTAAGGAGAACCATATCACTGAACTTGTAACAATTTGTGCAGGGTGCTATTCTTATTTAGCACGTTATTATAAAGAGTATCTAGGCTTAGAATTTAATGTTAAAGTTCAACATCTTCTACAATTTATTGCGGAACCTAATAATCTGAATAAATTAAACATTAAAAAAATAGGAAAAAAGATTAAGGTAAATTATCATGATGCCTGTCATCTACGGAATGGAAAAAATCCAATAATAGAGGAGCCAAGAGCAATTTTGAATGCAATAGATGATATAGAACTGATAGAAATGAAATTCAACAAAGAGAATAGCATTTGCTGTGGAGCTGGAGGAGGAGTTTATTCAATCTTTAAGGAAAATAGTGATTACAATGCTAAGACCATTTTTAATGATGCAAAGAAAGGGGTCGCATTGCTGACGGCATGTCCATTTTGCTTTACTGCTTTGAAACGAGTTAGAGAAAAAAATAATATTAAGAAGCCTGTTATCAAGATTGAAGATTTCATTTTTAAAATTATAAATGGTGTTGATCCTTTAAATTGAGTGATAAAAGTAAAGAATTATACGATGTTGTAAAGAAAAAGATCGCTAGAGTACATAAAGAAGGTACACCGGAAAAAAAATTCGGGGATTTTTGGAAATTAGCAAGTCTCTTAAAGACAAACCAACATGATTTGAAATACATTTACGACAATAGCTCGCGTGAGTTTGTTGAGAAACACAAAGATCAGCTTATATCAATGAAGGAGGATTTCGTGGATAACACTGAATATTATGTGGAAAAATGCATAAAAGTTATGCGTGAAGCAAATGATATGAAAGTTTTTTACGCAAAAACAAATGAAGAAGCTCAAGAGATTTTTATAGAAGAGATTGGAGATGTCAAAGTTATATATAAATCAAAATCAAACGAAGCAAAAGATATTGGAATAATAGACGTTTTAAAGGAGAATAATATTGAAATAAAAGAAACTGACCTAGGAGATATTCTTGTTCAACTTTTTGACTATAAACTGCCAAGTTTTGGAATAGGTCCTGGGGCTCATTTTTCAAGAGAAGAGATTGTTGCGAAAATAAAAGAAGTTCATGGAATAGAGCTTGAACCAAAAGCACGAGTAATTGTTGAATATTATAGAAACAACTATCGTAAAGAGTTACTTAACGATGTAAACATTTCTTTAACATCTGCTAATGTGATATCTGCTGAAGATGGTACAATATTAATTGGAGAAAATGAAGGAAATATAAGTTTATTGACAAGAGCAACTGAAAAGCATATTGTTGTTTGTGGAATTACTAAAATTGTTCCCACTATATTAGATGCTGTGCTTGTAGCGAAATTGCAATCAAGGATCAATAATGTATCTTTCTCGTATATAAATCTTATATCAGGTCCTTCCAATACTTCCGATATTCAAGGTGAAAGAGTTCTTGGAATGTATGGAGCTAAAGAGGTTGTTGTAATCTTAGTAGATGATTGGCGTACAAAGGCTGAAAAAGATAACATGTTCTATAAAGATTTCCTACTATGTATTGGTTGCAGAACATGCAACTATGTTTGTACAGCATCTCGTGCATTTGGTAATATTTTTGCTTCAAAATACGGATTAGGGGCTAATGGCATTATTCGAGATTATATTCATAACGGTGTTGAAGCAGCTGTAAAGGATGGATTATTCCTATGTACAGGGTGCGAAAATTGTTATCATTGGTGTCCTGTGTCAATAAATCTAGCAGAAATCATGAAGTCAATAAAAAAGGAAGCAACAAAAGAAGGTTTATGTCCTCCTCCATTAAAAGCATATCAAGAAAAAATCCTTAAAAATAAGAACCCATTTTAATATCCAATGCTAATATTAATAGAGTTCACTTTGAACGATTTAAAATAAATTCTCCTAATTTTCCAAACTTTTTAACATTTTCATATAAGTTAGGAGATTTAGATTCTAAAAATTCCTTAAATATCTCCCAGTTTTCTTTCTTTTGATCAGGGGTTTCCTTAATAATCAATTTCAATGCTTCAAAAGAACTAGGATAAATTAACTCATCATTGACTCTATTTCCATAATCAGATAGTACAAACAAATAATAGTCATTCACATCCTCAGGATTCAATACATTCGGAGGTTTATTTCCATCACCAGCGCTCCTCCCCCGTAACATTCTTGTATCCACTTGCATAGGGAGTATCATATTTACAGTAATATTTTCCCTTTTATACTCTGTGACTAATTCTCTTTGTAATCCAACAACTCCATATTTCGATGCTGTATATGATGAAAAACGGCCCATTACTGTAGGGTAAACGGCACTTCCAGTTATTATAAATTTGGCTTTTTCGTTTTTATCATCTTTCTTTAGAAATGGGTATGCTGCTTTAAAAGTATGGAAAACTCCTAAAATATTTACATTAATAACCATCGCAAATTTCTCTGGATCTATTTCATGAGCACTTGCCATCCAAGATCTACCTGCATTAGCAATAACTCCATTTAATAAGCCTAATTCTTCATTAAATTCATTAAAGATTTTCTCAACTTCTTGATAAATTGTGATATCCGCAGTTTTTACAACTACTTTGACTCCTACACCTAATTCTTCAATTTCTGCTTTTACTTTGTTCAGTTGCTCCAACGTTCTTGAGGTTAAACCAATATTTGCTCCTTCTTTAGCACATGCTATTGCTACCGACCTTCCAATACCCCTTCCGGAACCAGTTATAACAATATTTTTATCTTTTAACAACATAATCTTTAGTAAAACTTGTTTAAACAATAAATTATATCTTTATTAGAATAAAAATACGAATACAATTTTAAAGTTGTAGTGAATCTTTTGGCATTAAGCATAATACTAATATTATAAAACGATCAAATTTTTACCAAATTATGTCTATGGAAGAATATTTACAACCAACAGAATTTTTTGATTGCGATAAAACCTCTGTAAACCAAAAAGCGTTAGAAATTACAAAAAATTGTGAAACTGAAAAAGAAAAAGCAATTGCTCTGTTTTATTGGGTTCGAGATGAAATCAAATATAACATGCGGTTGTTTATCCCAAAAATTAAAAAGAACTTTATAGCAAGCAATGTAATACAGGAACGCCAAGGATTTTGTGTATCGAAAAGCATACTATTATCAACTCTAGCAAGAGTTGTTGGAATTCCTGCCCGTATTCATCTAGTTGATTTAATCAACCACAAGATCTCTCAGAAAGTCATAGAATTTATGCATACCAATGTCATGTACGTTCATGGCTATAGTGAATTATATTTAAACGGGAAATGGGTGAAATTAACTCCCTCATTTGATAAAGAGACTGCAATAAGAGGGGGTTTTCTACCTATGTGTGAATTTGATGGTGAGAATGATGCTGTATTTCCTCCTTATGGTCATGATGGTGCGCGTTTTGGAGAATATATTGGAGATAGGGGGATTCATGCAGATTTACCTCTCGATAAAATCGATAAGGTTTTCCAAGAGAAGTATGGAATATTTAAGCATACTGCAAAGGGTAAAGTACAACTAGATACTAAAAATAATTTAATCTAAAATTTTAAATAAAACATTTTTATTCCAGATCTAGTAAATAGTTTTTAATTTAAAACAACATCCTATTCCGAAACATATCCAAAAAGATAATGCATAGAATAACAATTTGATCTATGCAAGAGTTTTGTATGCTTCGCTAATTGATGAGCAATCCCCGCAACGAACACAACCGGCGAGGTTTTCTAAAGGGTTTACTCCATAGTCTTTCATTAATTCAGCACTTTTCCTATAGATTTCAATTAAAGTTTTGAAATCTGTAAATGGTAGATTCTTTTTTCCTGCAATGGATCTCACGGGAGTAATATAAGGGATAACACCAATGGATACAATTTTTTCAACACGATTTATAAAATCATCAACAGATTCTCCGAATCCTGTTAAAATATAACTACTCACTTGATTCTTTCCAAAGGCTAATAATGCCTGTTTCCAATTCTTTTCAAAAAGTTCGTAAGACAAATGAAATTTACCTGGAGTAATTTTACTACGTATTTTTTCATCAAGAACTTCAAGATGAATACCAATAGTATCTGCCCCCGCCTCTTTTAATTTATCTATATATTCTGTATTTTCTAAAGCTTCAATTTGTACATGTATAGGGATATCAGGATGATTTTTCTTCACACCCTTTAAAAATTCGATATATCTATTTGCACCTTTATCATCATTTTTATCTGTACCACTAGTTAATGTCATATGATTGCATCTACCTTCATTTTTAGCAACAGTGATTACTTCTGACATCTGAGTAGCATTCTTTTCTAAAATAGTTGCGTCGTTTTGTAAACTATATTCAATTCCACAAAATGCGCATGCTTCTCCACAAGCCCAGTAAACGCATTTTTGATAAATAGTAGTTGATAAACAATCTGTTCCGTGCACTAAAGCTATCTTTTTCATTTCAATTCCATCTGAAGTTTTAAATTCGGGCTTGTAATATAAAGGATTTTTCACTAGCTTTAATTTTCCAAAGTTTTCTTTCTTTACTCTATTATAAATTTCAAAATATCCATTTTTGTTTTCTTTTAAAACTAAATCAGTTTTTTCTGGAGAATTCCAGAGTCCAACATTCACAAGCGTTATTCCGTCTTCAAAAATGAAATATTTCCCTCCAGAAGGACCAGCTCCTCCTTTTCGACCATAGTCAATGTCAATTCCTTGATCTTTATAGTGTGGGATGAGATTTTCATCGAGATATAGCCCTTTACAGAGTAGCTCTGTTTTCTGTTTCAATAAGGTTTCAGAATCTATCATAATTATAAAATTTTTTTATCATCTATAATAAACTAATTCGTATAAAATTAATTCATTATTTTCTATTAAAATAAAATTTCTAACTTATTTAATTTTAATTTTTATCAAAAATAAACAGTATTCAACTAAATTTAGATTTTAAAATTAAAGTTGTTTAGGTGTTTTGCCATAAGAGTTCCCTACAAAATCAGCGAAGGCTTCTGAAAATCGTATTTCTGTATACCCTCCTTCAAGACCGATCAAAGGCAGTTCTGATAAGGTTTTAAAACGAGAAACATTAATTTCAGAAGTATTGGGATTGTAGGTAACAAAGAAAAACTTCTTCAAGTCTTTAAAAAAATGTAGTACATCTGTATTATTCAAATCGCACTCTTCTATACTCGTTAAGTCCTTTCTTTTCCATGATAAGGTAATTATTAGTTATGAGTGAGTAAATGAAATATAAGCTAATAAAAATGGAGAGCTCTAAAATTTATTAATTTCTTCAATTTTTTATATATTACGGTTTTCTTACTATTGGATATCTTTAAAGAGAGTCTGCAGAAACCTTAAGAGAGTATGAAAAATATTTGAACTTTGTAAAATAATTTGGAAAATCAAAAAAAAAGAAGATTTAAAATTAATTATTCTTGCAAGAACACATTCTTGATATGTCCAAAAGCCTGTAGGCGAACAGCTTCTCGATTAAGTGTAAATTATCCTTCAGGTGACTCAGTTTCTTGTCTCTCGATTCCGTTATTTAACTTCTCGTTTATTTTTCAAAAAAAGAGGTGAAAATTATGAAATTAAAAAATCTTTTCCTTTCTGAAAAATTTTCCCAATAGTTATTTTAAACCAAACCGATAATATATAAGAAACAGATTGAGGATCAGTCTCAAAAAAAATTTCTTGCAGAATAAATATATATAAATACCGCAAGGATATTAAAATATTAAAATTTACACAAAATTTTAAAATAAGAATATGAAATTTAAAGCAAAAAAATTAGGAATTTTATTAGTTATTGGGCTCGTTTTTCCTTTAATAAGTAATAACAACTCCAAATTTAGCAATGAACAAAAGATGTTTTTAAATGATCCGAAAGAATCGGGGGATTATACTGAATCATTCATTCATATTGACGGGAGTATTTCAGGGAATTGGTCAGCTACAACTACCGAGGATTGGTGTTATGGTCAAGGTACTTGGGAAGAACCTTACATAATTGAAAATGTTACTATTGACGCTAGTAGTTCGCCTACAGGAATTGGCATTTTAATAGAAAATTCTAATGTTTATTTTGTAATAGAACAGTGTACGATATCTAATGCCGGTGGTGCTGCTATAAGACTACAAAATGTAGTTAATGGACATTTAATGGAAAATAATCTTTCTCATAATAATGGTGGTATTAAAGTCCATGCTGGAGAAAATAATCAAATTATTGATAATATTGTAACTTTCAATGAACAATATGGTTTAGACCTAACAAATGGTTTGGGTAATAATATTTTTGATAATACGATAAGCCATAACAATGGTTGGGGAATGTTTATTTATGAATCCAACCAAACAACTATAACCAGAAATAATGTTAATGCCAATGCACAAATGGGTATACTTGTTGAATCCGACAGTGATACAACAGATAATAATATTATCACAAATAACACAGTTAACTATAATGGATGGAATGGAATTTATTTAGAAAAATGTCGTTATAGCACAATTTCAGGAAATATTTTAGAAGATAATGACCAAAGTGGTATAACATTAATTCATAGTGATTATAATGAAGTTTTAGAAAATGAGATTCATTATAATTCAGTTGGCATTGATCTTGACAGCTCAAACCATAATAATATTTCGGGAAACACCGCAAGCTACAATAATAACGGAATCATGTTAAATGAAAACAGCGACAATTGTATTTTATATCTTAACAATATTGAAGGGAATTTAGGTGATAATGGCTATGATAATGGAACAAGCAATCAATGGGATAATGGAACAATAGGAAATTACTGGGATGGTTATTCTGGAAAAGACGCTAATGATGATGGTATAGGGGATACTCCATATACTATTCCAGGTAGAGCAGAGTCTCATGATAATTATCCGATTTGGTGGGATTCTCCAATAATTTCTATTATTTTACCATTAGTGAATGGAACATTCGGAAAAAATGCACCTGAATATAATCTGTCTGTAGAGGGGGTACCTCATACAATGTGGTATGAAATTGAGGGTATTAGTGGAAATTTATCCATTGCGGAATTAACTGGAACAATCGATCAAGATGCATGGAATAATTTGACTGAAGGAGACATCACTATGACTTTTTATGTTCAAGATAGTAGAGGTGAAATTGACTCTGAAAGCATAGTTGTTTCAAAAAGCATCCCCGCTGGAATTCCTGGCTATAATCTATTCTTTCTCCTTGGTATTATTTCAGTAGTAGCAATCATTATAACTAAAAAAATAAAGAAATCGTGAAAAACAAATTAAAATCAAAATGAAATTCTTTTTTTTAAAATTTTTTTTTAAGTATTTAATTATTTACTTTTTTTCTTTTTAATATTGTAATGATGTCTTTGATTTTTTAAAATAGAAAATTAATCCCATACACATGGAAAATATCAAAAAACAAAACAGAGCAAATCTTGTGTTTATAAATATTGTTTGGAATTGTATAGATTCCATAAAAATTGATAAATAACTTATAAGAACTAAGCAAACTATAACAAGAACAATAATAAGATTAAGATAATAAGAATAATAATAAGATTGAGGATCAGTCTCAAAAAAAAAAATTTGTAAATCTTTTACACTTACTTGAGGATTTATGTTTTATTTTCGATAATTTATGAGCCTTATAATTTGGAAATAGATCCTTGGAATATTTAATTTACCTGTTTAAATTTGAAATTCTTAATAATAAATGTAATGTAGTGGAAAAAGTGTTAATCTGAAAAAAATGAAACAATTCTGTCTCGTTTCTTTGATAATTGAATAAATAAGTTCTAGTTCAGATTCTTCAATTACAAAATGTTCTGGTAGATTAATTCTTATAATATCTAATTCAGTCGACTTATCAGGATATGTTAATTTAATCCAAACTTTAATTCTATCCTTTAATGCCTCAGAAAGACGATGAGTTCCTGATAATTCTTCAGGATTCATAGCACATATAAAGAAAAAATCATCATCAGCCTTTATTCGTCCTAAATGAGGAATAACTACCGAAGCTTCTTCTAGTGGTTCTAATAACGTATTTTGAGAATATTCCGTAGCTCTATTTATTTCATTAGCCAAGAATGTCCCGCCTTCTAACATTGCATTTAATAATGGTCCAGGGTTAAAAGCTTCCAACGTAAAGCCTTTTTTTAAGGTAATAGCAGGGTCGAATGAACCTAAAAAATGAGAGGGTTTTATACTTTCATCCATTGTTAGCCAATAAAAACCCTTATTTTTGTTTTCTTTTGCTCTCAAACTGGCAAAATATCGACATAAAATTGTTTTTCCAACTCCGGGTGGACCTACTAAAGCAGGAAACAATTTAGTTGATTCTGCATCTCTTAATAATTCTAAAACTTTTTTTTTATATTTATTTTATATTCTAAAATATCATATCAATTTATTAACAGCACAGCTTATGACTCAACATTACCTTTATCCGTACTTTACAAACCAGTTGTACTAAGTGAAGAAAGATATAATAAAATCCAGCCCCGTCCAGGGCATTTGGTAATTACTGTCCAGACCAAGGATTATAATAATACGAAAGGAATAAGTCCATATACTTTAACTTCTGTAGAGCAAACAGTTGGATATAAAGCCAAAATTCCGTTAATTAATAAAGAATTTGAGTACCCAATTCAGCAAATTTCAATCGATTTTATGAAATTATTCGCAGCAATCCCAAGTTATTATGCGAAAGGCATCATTATTAATGAATCATATTATACAATAGAAGATGGAAATCTTTACTTTACAAAATCTTTAGAAGAAATTATATCCGAACAATATTTACAGTTTGAGACAGTTTTGGAA
>CAZRBD010000069.1:9939-20144 GCA_964598265.1 uncultured archaeon | reverse complement strand
AAATTTAATTATATCAATGAATTATGAATTTACTCGGTAAAATTTTTGGATCTTTATAAAATTAAACTAGTCATTATTAGTAATATGAATCGCCTTACATTGACATTGTTAGACTTTTTTTCTTGAAAACTTCAAAATCTATTATATATACTATTTTATCAATTTAATTTAAAGAAAAAAAAGTGAGTTTTTAAGAGAATTTAAAATTAACTTTAGAAATCCCCTTTATCTTGATCCTTCCTAATTTTTTGTATAGTGCTAGATACTTTCAATAATCGTTTTTTTTGTCCATTATTCGAACCTTTCTTTTTCCCACCATTCTCAGAAGTTACATCCGATAGCGTTGATTTCAGTTCTTCAGCTAAGTTTCCTAATTTATTTGCAGTTGACGTAACTTCTTCCATCGACGCCGTTTGCTGTTCGGAAGAAGCGCTGATTCCTTCCATGGCTCGTGAATTCTCTTCTCCTGATGAGGTCACACCTTCAATGTCTTTAGTGATAGTTGTTATTAAATCAACGGACATACTAACTTTACCAGTAATTTCATCTATTTTTGAAGCTGTTTCGGTAACTGCAGTTTGAGATTGTTCAGCAAGCTTCCTAACTTCATCTGCCACAACAGCGAAACCTCGACCGTGCTCTCCTGCCCTTCCTGCCTCAATGCTGGCATTGAGTGCAAGTAGATTAGTTTGATCGGAAATACTTGTAATTAAATCCATTATTTTATTAATATCTTTGGTGGAGGCCATTACTTCATGGGAAAATGCACTAATCTCATTAGCCATTTTATTAATTTCAGTTAGAGAGTTTACTTGATTCTGTGTATTCATAGCTACTTCTTGAGTGGTCGATGCAATTTCTTCGGCAGCAGCATTCACCTCGCTTGAACTTGCTGCTAATTCTGTAGCGATATTCGATACATTAACACTTACTTCTGAACTTGCAGCTATAACTTGATCCAATTGTATGAAAGGTTTTGTAAATCGTTGCGAAATCAAAAATGCGAATACAAGTATGATTCCAACCGCAATTATCATAATCACGATTGACATCCACATTAAATTTGTAGGAACCGTAAGGGCTTCTGACACATCTATTTCTGCAACTAACACCCATGGATTCCCTTCACTATTGATTTCAAGATACCGATAAGATCCCATAACAGCGACTCCGCGATAATCGGCATTTGAAGCCTTTTTAAGGTCTGCCTGTGCTGCGAAACTTTCCACAATGCCCTTAGTACTAATTGTTTCTGTTAAGATAGTGTCTTCAATAGTAGCATAATCTTTCTCTTCAGTGTAATAATCGAATTTACTCGTAGTTAACCATTCTAGATCTTGGTTTATCAGGTAAGTTTCACCTGAAGTGCCTAAACCCTCAGTATTTTGCATGAGATTATGAAGCCATTCGTTATTTATGTAGGCGACGAGAACTCCTGCGAAAAGACTATTATCACTTAAAATGGGGGAAGAGGCTGTGATTTGAATGGTTTCACCATCTCCAGCAAATCCAAAATCAGATAGAAAAACATAGTCGCCGTTATTCTTATTTGCTGAGTCTGAGCTTTCAATGAAATATTTTTTACTGGATTGATCAGCTCCAAGTGAGTGAGTATAGCCAGTCCATTCTGGATCATTAGATTGTAAAATAATTGTACCGTTCTCATCAAGTACTACAATTTCATAATAAGTTTTTGTTCCCTCTACAATATATTTTTCAATCATATTATCTAAATATTCTTGTGCGTATGCTCTTGCTGAATTTTTTTCTGCTTGATTAGCTGCGGGGTCCACAAGGATTCCTACAGAATCTTCCAATCCTGGTGAATGAGACAAAGTAACTGTATCGCTTTTTCGATATCCAAACCAAAATGATATTGTATTTGCTTTATTTTCTGCTGTTGCATCTAGTTGAGCCAATCGATCGCTTGTATATGAATCCCTTAGCGTGAGGGTTGAGAAAACGGTTATTACTGTTAATGGTATGACCGAAATTACTAAAAAATAGATAACTAATTTTGTTCTTACACCTATTTTCATTTTTTTAAATCACTTTTGTTATATTTAATTTTTTTTTATGTATATTTTTACCATTTTAAAAAGTTCGTTATGAAAATAGAACTTTATAAATGTAATTATCATAAAAAAGAACTTATATTTAAATCTTTTTTATAATAAAATAAAAATCTTATAAGGAATATCTATATATAGTTTTCAACTATCAAATTAAAGCTTACAATAAGATCAAAAAATTTACAAATTTGGGTCTAACCTTAAATGGCTAAAAATCTTGGGAAATTTAATTATATCAATGAATTATGAATTTACTCGGTAAAATTTTTGGATCTTTATAAAATTAAACTAGTCATTATTAGTAATATGAATCGCCTTACATTGACATTGTTAGACTTTTTTTCTTGAAAACTTCAAAATCTATTATATATACTATTTTATCAATTTAATTTAAAGAAAAAAAAGTGAGTTTTTAAGAGAATTTAAAATTAACTTTAGAAATCCCCTTTATCTTGATCCTTCCTAATTTTTTGTATAGTGCTAGATACTTTCAATAATCGTTTTTTTTGTCCATTATTCGAACCTTTCTTTTTCCCACCATTCTCAGAAGTTACATCCGATAGCGT
Organism: uncultured archaeon; assembly: GCA_964598265.1. Lineage (GTDB taxonomy): Archaea > Asgardarchaeota > Lokiarchaeia > Sigyniarchaeales > SOKP01 > Loki-b32. The sequence goes on along the minus strand of CAZRBD010000069.1, from coordinate 17,506 downwards.
TGATTTCAGTTCTTCAGCTAAGTTTCCTAATTTATTTGCAGTTGACGTAACTTCTTCCATCGACGCCGTTTGCTGTTCGGAAGAAGCGCTGATTCCTTCCATGGCTCGTGAATTCTCTTCTCCTGATGAGGTCACACCTTCAATGTCTTTAGTGATAGTTGTTATTAAATCAACGGACATACTAACTTTACCAGTAATTTCATCTATTTTTGAAGCTGTTTCGGTAACTGCAGTTTGAGATTGTTCAGCAAGCTTCCTAACTTCATCTGCCACAACAGCGAAACCTCGACCGTGCTCTCCTGCCCTTCCTGCCTCAATGCTGGCATTGAGTGCAAGTAGATTAGTTTGATCGGAAATACTTGTAATTAAATCCATTATTTTATTAATATCTTTGGTGGAGGCCATTACTTCATGGGAAAATGCACTAATCTCATTAGCCATTTTATTAATTTCAGTTAGAGAGTTTACTTGATTCTGTGTATTCATAGCTACTTCTTGAGTGGTCGATGCAATTTCTTCGGCAGCAGCATTCACCTCACTTGAACTTGCCGCTAATTCTGTAGCGATATTCGATACATTAACACTTACTTCTGTACTTGCGCCAATAACTTTATCCAATTGTATGAAAGGTTTCGTAAATCGTTGCGAAATAATAAAAGCGAATACGATTACAATTCCGACAGCAATTATCATAATCACAATTGACACCCACATTAAATTTGTAGGTACCGTAAGGGCTTCTGACACATCGATTTCCGCAATTAAGACCCAAGCCCTCCCGTCATCAGTTACCTCGAGATAATGGTAGGAGCCCATAACAGCGATGCCACGATAATCGGGATTTGAAGCCTTTGTAAGTTCTGCCTGTGCTGCGAAACATTCCACAATGCCCTTAGTACTAATTGTTTCTGTTAAGATCGTGTCTTCAATAGTAGCATAACCTTCCACTTCAGTGTAATAATCGAACTTACTCGTAGTTAACCATTCCAGATCTTGGTTTATTAGATATGTTTCACCTGAAGTGCCTAAACCCTCAGTAACATGCATGAGTTCATCAATAAATGTAGAATCTATGTAGAACACAAGCACACCTATATAAGCACCTTCATGAGTGTGAACAACTGAGCTTGCGGTAATTTGTATATATTCACCATTACTTGACATTCTAAAGTCAGACAAGTAAGTGAAACCTATATCTGTACTTTGAGCATCACACATAGTAAAATAATCTTTTGATGATTGATCGGAGCCTAAGGAATGTCCTTTAGTCCAGCCACTAGCCGACTTTTGTGCTACAATAATACCACTCGTATTGAGAAAGTACATCTCATTATATGTCCCGTATATTTCAATCATTTCACCCATTATTATTTCTATTTCTTCCCTAGCATGGTCTCTATTTGGATCCCCGTAGGTTCCTGCTACCAAACCCTGATCTTCAAGTGTAGGAGTTCTTGACAAAAAATCTGTATCTCCTTTCCTTTCAAAAAACCATGTCTCAATTAATGATGCCTTATTTATACCGGTTGCTTCTAATTGTTCAAGTCGATCATCCGTATAGGAGTTTTGCAAGCTAATAGTTGAGAAAACGGTTATTACTGTTAATGGTATGACCGAAATTACTAAAAAATAGATAACTAATTTTGTTCTTACACCTATTTTCATTTTTTTAAATCACTTTTGTTATATTTAATTTTTTTTTATGTATATTTTTACCATTTTAAAAAGTTCGTTATGAAAATAGAACTTTATAAATGTAATTATCATAAAAAAGAACTTATATTTAAATCTTTTTTATAATAAAATAAAAATCTTATAAGGAATATCTATATATAGTTTTCAACTATCAAATTAAAGCTTACAATAAGATCAAAAAATTTACAAATTTGGGTCTAACCTTAAATGGCTAAAAATCTTGGGAAATTTAATTATATCAATGAATTATGAATTTACTCGGTAAAATTTTTGGATCTTTTTAAAATTAGAGAAGTTTGGAAAAAAAATTGAGGTCTTACAGTATTTTCTCGAAGAATAACTTAACAGTTTAAAATTGGAATGGAAAAGAAAAATGTGGACTTTTTTTTTACCCTTTAAAGCAAACCAGATTTTTCCGCAGTTTAACTCTAATATCTTTTTATATATATATAAACTAAGTCCAAGTCCTTCTATCATTACATCAACTCCTTATCCATATCTTTCAATTTTACTAAATGCTTGAAACATTTGTTCTTGTTTCTTTTTTGTTAATCCAACGCCATTATCTTTTATTGGGATAATCAAATTACCCTATTTATTTTCAGATTGAATCTCAATTACATTACCTGCAGGAATGGTAATTATCTTGTAGTTTTTACTTAACTAGTGGGATGAGTAATACAAAATTACTTCCTTTGGAATGGTCACCTTTCACCTTATCCTCAACCCAGATTTCGCCTTTATAGCTATCAACTATTTTTTTCACAAGAGTCAACCCAAATCCCATTCCCTTACCTCCTTTATGTTCCCTGCATCTTTTTTTAAATATAGATTCTTTCTGAGGATCAGATATACCTATCCCATTATCCATAAACTCTATTTTAATGTAATTCTGCTTATATTTTTGCTCTTTAGAAGTTTTAACAAGAATTTCTACGGATGAGTTTTCATTATAATTTACAGCGTTATTTAAAATGTTTACGAATATTTCTTCCAAAAGACTATTTGCTTTTACAATTACTTTTCTATCATATAATTTAAGATGGATGTTAATATTCCGATCATGATAAACTTTTTTTATAGATGAAATGGATTCATTTAGATGATTTTGAAGTTTTGTAGGCTCAATAGGAATTTTCGAATCATCAATTTCAGAAAGTTTACGAACATTGGAGATAAGATCTGCTCCTTTATTCACTTGTTCATTGATTATATTCAAATATTCTTCAATAATACTTAGATTTGCAGGGTTCTTCAAAGCCATTGTAGAAAGTTTTGAGGACATTGAAATATTGTTTAGAATATTTTTTATATCATGAGCAAGAAGATCCTTATACAAACTTGCTATTTCATAAGCCTCACGATACTTTTCTTCCGATTTCTTTAATTTTAGCTCTGCTTGTTTACTTGATGTAATATCAATCAATGTTATAAGAACTGCTGGTCTTCCTTCATACGTGATAGTTTTAGAATAAAGTTCTACCCAGATTATTTCACTTGTTTTTGTAAGTGCTCGAAAGGTATATTGAGTTATAACATCCTCATCCCCATGTTGTTTTTTGATTGATTGTTCCATGACTATTTCTCGATCTTTAGGATAAACAGTGTTAATAAATTCTCCAGGTTGCCAATTTATCATTTCTTCTACAGAAAAACCACCAATTTCCGCATATCTCTGACTAACATATTGAAATACATTATCTTGTATTATAGCAACTCCTATTAATAACTGTTCTGTTATCATTCGATATTTTTCTTCTGATTCTTTCAATTGATATTCAATTTTGTTTTGTTCGGTAATGTCTTCTATTATCAATTGAATTAACGTCTTACTTTCCAATTTGATTAAAATAGCATGTAGTTTTATCCAAACTACCCTTTTATCTTTATCATAACCTTGAAGTTCTATTGGACTGAAGGATCCTTGTGTAAATAATTCTCTATATTTTTCCTCAAGAACTATTAATTGATTTACTGGTATAAACTGTAAATCTCTAAAATTTTTACCGATTAAATCATTTTTATTGAAATTCATAAAATTTAATGCAATTTTATTAATATCAATTATTTTTCCAATAGAATCGAGGAGTACTATCATATTAGGAGAGTTTTCAAATAATTGACGGTATTTCTCTTCAGATTCCTTGAGTTTTTGCTCTGCTGTTTTTCTTTTAGAAATATCTCTTGAAATAACAATAATCTTGTTTCCTTTAACTTCATCAATAAATAACTTGCCATTAGTTTCTACCCATAAATAGTGGCCATCTTTATGCTTTAGTCTTACTTCTATAGCCCCTTCTTCAAGTTCAAAACGATTCTTAAATTTTTTTAAAACTGATTCAATATCTTTTGGATGAATAATTTCATATCCCCTTTTCCCTATTAAATCATCACTTTTATAACCCAGCATTTTAATTAGAGGAAGTTCATTAATATACTCAATAATAAACTTATCATTTAAAACAGTAATTAAATCATACGCGTTATTTATTATAAGACGATGTTTTTTTTCATTTTTCTTCAATTCTTCATCTTTTATTTTACGCTCTGAAATATCCATCCAGGATCCTATAATCTCTATTGTTTGACCATCAGGATCATATATCACTCTCTTCTCCTCATATAACCATCTATATGTTCCATCCACGTGCCTGAAACGATATTCAGTTGCAATTGATCCTTTTTCAAGTAAAATAGGAAGTTGAGAAAGTATATATTGTAAATCATCTGGATGTACATAGTCAAACCAAGATTGTGGATTGTTTATAAATTTGCTTGGTTTATAGCCAAGGATGGTCTTTAGGTTTTCACTTATAAAGTTTATTTTGAGACAATCTTGATAATTAAAACTAAAAATTACTGAGGGGCAATAATTTAATAAATTCTGAAATTGAGAAATTAATAAATCAGATTTTTCTACCATCCTTTTACACTTACCTTTTCAACTAGAATATTAAATTAAGTAGTTTTATGAGATATAATTAAATTAATAACAATCACTTTTTTTGAAAAAAAATTTCGTAGTTATGAAAAATGGAGTCACACTTATTTGACAGTCTTAGTGTTCTTATTTAAACTTTTAACTTTAAAAAGTTGCTCAACTATCGGGAATTAAGATAATAAAATTGATTCCCTTAGTAAAATCTCCTTTTACCCTATCTTCTACCCAGACTTTTCCATTGTAGCTATCAATAATCCGGCTCACAATTGTTAACCCAAATCCCATTCCCTTACCACTTTTATGTTTTTTATGTCCCTTTTTAAATATAAATTCTTTATGAGTATCTGGTATCCCTATTCCATTATCTATAAACTCCATTTTAATACAATCCTGTCCTTCTTTTTGTTCTTTGGAAATTTTAATAAGGATATCTACTGACTTTTTTTCATTGTATTTCAAGGCGTTGTTTAAAACATGACAAAACACTTCTTTTAGTAGATTATTTGCTTTTACAAAAATTTTCGTATTGTATGATTTAACATCAATATTCATATTCCGATCTTGGAATACCTTTTTTACTGATGAAATAGATTCATTTAAAGTCTTACACAACTCTGTTGGTTGAAGAGTCATTTTTTTCTCATCAAATTCAGAATGTTTAAGAAAATTAGAAATCAAACTTACTCCTCTCCCCACTTCCCCAATGATAATATTTAAAAATTCCTTTATTTTATCATGATCTCCATTTTTATTTAGAGTAATCGTAGAAAGTTCAGAAGACATTAAAATGTTATTTAGAATATTACTGATATCATGAGTAAAAAAACCTCTATAAAATTTAGTAATTTCATATTTGTAACGATAATTTTCTTCAGATTTTTTTAATTCTTTTATCCTCTTCTCTGTATTTTGAATTAAAATTTTGTTTAATTTTTCTAAATCTTTTGCAGATTCTCTTGCGTTCTGCTTCAGCTGTTTTTTCTCAATAATATCATCAACATAAACTAAGACTAAATCAGTTGTTATGGATTTATATCTTATAAATTTGAAATTTTCTCTTTCTATTCTTTTATCAGCATTGCCTTGTTCTTTAGAAAATTCGATTTGTTCATACCAACATCTTTTTATGTCATTTATGATATCAGGAGTTGCCTGATAAAATTCTGATGCCTTAATTCCTAAATATTTTTTGATCTCTTCACTATTTTCTTTATAAGGAGCTTTATGGTAATCATCTAAAATAAAATCACCTTGAACCTTACGCCAAACGTATGTAGCATTAGTGCCGTTATAAAAGAGCTTATTGAACCTATTTTCAGGAGTAATTGAAATTGTATCTATATTTCCCATCGATATATCCTATAATTTTTAATAACATTTTCTAATTTAATGATTTCTGTTGATTTCTTAACTTTAATTATATAAAACTAACAATAATTAATTTAATTATTATAACAAATATTTCCTATTTAAATCTTTTTAATGAAAATATTTAGTTGATTATAAAAAACAAACATAAAATTTTTTATTTATATAAAAAATATTGAATTATTCTGAGATTATTGGTATTGAAAAATAAAATGTGCTTCCTTTATTTCTTCCTTTAGAAGCGACCCAGATTTCTCCTCCATGTAACTCAATTATCTTTTTACAGATATATAAACTGAGTCCTGATCCTTCTATTATCACATCAACACCTTGTCCATATCTTTCAATTTTACCAAATGGCTGAAAGATTTGTTCTTGTTCCTCTTTCGTCAGTCCAACTCCATTATCTTTAATTGAGACTATAATCTTATCCCCTTTAATTTCAGACTGAATCTCAATTTTACCACCTGTAGCTGTGTTGTTAATTGCATTTTCAAACAGACTTTCGAGTACTCTATAAATACGTTCTTTATCTAATTTGGTAATTAAAATATCTGGAATATTAAGAACAACAGATTGTTTCCTTAATTTTATTATTCTCTGATAATTTTTGACACAATTTCTTATTAGAAATGCCAAATCTTCCGTATAAACATTTATTTTAAAAATCTCTTTTTCTAAATACGCCGTATCGATCATGGAACGAATGGTTTTTACGAGACGATCTGCATTTTTGTTGATTATCTCCAAATAGTCTACCATATCTGTATCAAGTTTATGTTCGTATTTATTTAATAAAATATCAGTAAATCCTTTAATTGAAATTAAAGGTGTTTGTAATTCATGAGAAGTTCTATTTAACAAATTTGTCTTGAATTCATTTATTTCTCTTAATCTAATAGTTTCTTCTTTTAACTTTTGTTCATATTCTAATTTTTCTGTAATATCGAACAATGTTCCTTCTATACTTATTGGATCTCCTAATTCATCCTTAACTAAATGTGAATTTAATTCTACAAAAATCTTTGTACCATCTGCCTTTTTCACATTTGCGACAAAATTCTCAACATAATCTTTATTTAATATTTGTTCCATAAATAATTTGCGGTCTATGGGATTACACCAAAAGTCCATTGCTTTAATTCCGATTAAATTCTCAGAAAGATTATAACCTGTTATTTTGTTAAAAGCTGAATTATGAAATATGAGTTTTCCATCCATTCCGATATTATAATATCCAACATCTAAATCTTGAATTATATTTCGGAATTTTCGTTCTGATTCTTTTAATCTTTCCTCATTTTCCTTACGTTTGATAATACTACGTGAAATTATTAAGAATTTAAGATTTCCATTATAATCAATAAATTTTTTATGTCTAATATCAAACCAATTCCACCTTCCATCTTTATTTCTAATTCTTCCTTCGCGAGTTCCTCCTTTTATTTTACTTGCCTTCTTAAAATTATCAATTAATTCATCAATTTTATTTGTATGTATAAATTTTTTTATATATTTTTTTTTGAGTTCTTTTTTTTAATTTCTATTATATTTTTAATGAGT
>CAZRBD010000069.1:0-9929 GCA_964598265.1 uncultured archaeon | reverse complement strand
ATCCAATAATATCTAAATGAGAGGATTCATTTATATATTCAATTTCTAAATTACTATTAAGAATTTGTATTAAATCATTAGCATTTTCTGAAATAAGTCTATATTTTTCTTCGGATTCTAAAAAAAAACCTCCATTCGCTTCTTGTTCAAAGATTTCAACTAAAAAATTAATTTCTTTAAGAAGATAATTACTTTTATCTATTATTTTATTAATTAATTTCTCGGAGTGATTAGCGTTCTCAATTGCAATTATTAAGTTTCTGAATTTCTTCCAAAGAGCATTGATTCTAGCCCATTGCTTAATTGCATCAAGATTATTTGTTTCTGGCAAACCTAATGATGAGTCTCCATACCTAAGACCATGGTGGGAGGTTTCAAACAAAAATCTAGTGTTCTTTAACTTCTCAATATTTTTTTTTTTATTACTACGAAGAATAGTTATGATTAATGCTTCTTTGGACATTTTTTGACTTAGAATTCTTTGTCTTCCAGCAATATTTATTACTCGGCTTAATTCCTTTAATTTATGTTCTATCTGTTTCTTTTCTGTTATATCTCTTGATATTGATAATATTTTAACTTTTCCGTTGTAATCCGTAAATTGTTTTCCTCTAATCTTCACCCATATATAATAGCCATTCTTATGTTTAAGTCTTATTGCCTCAATTTCCTCCCCACTCTTAAAACTTTTTTTTAATATTTTCATATTTTTTTTAAGATCGTCAGGGTGTACTAAGTCTAAACAATTTTTTCCAAGTATGTCTTTACTTGTATATCCTAAAATGTTCATATAAGCTTGCTCATTGATAAATTCATATTCAAATTTATCATTAAGAATAGATATTAAATTACTAGTATTTTCTGAAATCAATCTATATCTTTCTTCCGATTCTCTTAATTTTTGTTCTGCTTCCTTTTTTTCCGTAAGGTCAATTACAGAAATTAATATTACTGCGTTTCCTTGATACAATATAGATTTAGAACTTAATTCAACCCACTTGATTTTCTTTGATTTAGAAATTGCTCTAAGTGAGTATTTTAAAAAACCACCTATTCTCATATTTTGCTGTTGTTCAAATTTTACTTTTATTAGAGGTAAATCGTATGGGTACACGTATTTAAAAAAATCGTAATTAGACCATTTTCGAATTTCTTCTTTGGAATATTCAATAATATTAGATAAAGCATCATTTACATATCTAACAAATCCATCTTGAAAAATAATTATACCTATTGGTAATTGGTTAGTAATATCTCTGAAATTATGTCCAAAACTTTTTACATCTTCTGAAAGCAGAATTTTCCTCAACCAAATTAAATTTTTTTATAAGGAACCCTTAAGCCTTAATATATACGCAAACTTCTGATAAAAGTTTGCAAATAATTGAAACGATTTATACAAAGAAATTTTATTATTTAAATTTTTTTATAATAATTAATTATTCAGTATAACAAAGAAAGATCTTTTTAATTTTCTTTATTGGGAAAGAATTAGTTTTATAAAAAATTTAAAATAAATTTTAATTATTGGATTGTACATACTTATAATTTTTTTTCAAGAGATAAATATTTAATCACTCACTAATGGAAGAGAAAAGTAAAATATAGAACCCTTATTTCTCCCTGCCGATTCTACCCAAATTTTCCCGTCGTGTAATTCCATTATTTTTTCGCAAAGATACAGACTTAGCCCAGGACCTTCTATAATTACGTCCACACCCTTTCCAAATCGCTCGATCTTGCCAAACGGCTGAAATATTTGTTTTTTTTCTTCCTTAGTTAATCCCACCCCATTATCTTCTATTGAAATTATGATAAAATTATTCTGAGTTTTGGAATGAACCCGTATTTTACCTCCCGTAGGAGTGTTATTAATAGCATTTTCCAACACGCTTTCGAACACTCTATAAATATAGGCTTTATCGAACTTTGTAATTAAAACATCTTGAATATCGGTGTCAACCACATGATTTCTTAAATTTATTAGTCGTTCATTATTTTTTATACAATCTCTTATTAGATACGCTAAATCTTCAAGATACATATTCATTTTGAGACGGTCTTTTTCAAAATATGCAGTATCGATCATTGAACGAACGGTTCTTACAAGGCGATTAGCATTCTGGTTGATTATTTCCAAATATTCTGACATATCGTTATCCAGATTATCTTCATATCTATCTAATAAAATATCGGTAAATCCTTTGATTGAAATTAAGGGAGTCTGTAGTTCATGAGACGTCCTGTTTAAAAGATTTGTTTTAAAATCATTTATTTCTCTCAGCCGTACGTTTTGTTCCTTTAAATTTTGCTCTAGTTTAACCTTATCTGAAACATCTATTACTGTTCCCTCAACATTAGTGGGATTTCCGTTCTTATCTCTAACTAAATGTGAATTTAATTCAAGTAAAATCTTTTCTTTATTTTTCTTTTTTCCTTGGAAGATGAAATTAATAATGGAAATATTTTTTTCTAATTCTTTTAAGTACTTTTGTCGATCGGTGGGATTGTACCACATATCTAATGCGCTCATTCCAGTTAAATCTTCTGAAGGGTCAAATCCGAATATTACATTAAAAGCAGGATTGTGGAATACAATCTTTCCATTATAGGTTATGTTATAATAACCAAAATCTAAGTCGTTAATCATTTTTCGAAATTTTTGTTCTGATTCTTTTAACTTCATTTCAGTGATCTTACGATCTGTGATATCTCTGACAAATATGGATACATCCTCTTCAGAGGAATATAAACATCGTGCTTCAAAATGAAGAATTTTATTATTTATAGGTAAATTGTATTCAAAAACTGTTGGTTTTTTAGTTTCAAGAGTTTTCTCTAATGCTTCCATTGTTTGTTTCGCATTTTCTTTCGGTATTAAATTTCTCACATTTTTACCAAGAAATTTTTTAGGTGGAGCGAATAGTTTATTCTCATCACCACTGAAGTCGAGATACACACCATCCTTGGAGACAAGAAAATATAAGTCAGGAATAGCTTCAAATATCCCACGAAATTTTTGTTCAGATTCTTTCAATTTTTCAGTTCTTTCATTTACTTTCCGTTCTAATTCTAAATTTAGTCTATTGATAGACAACTCTACTTCTCTACGCTGGAAAAAATTTCCTAATATTTCAGCAAAACCACTTATTAAATCTCCTTCCTCCTTTATGAATGGTCCTTCGTCAAATTTCGGCATTTTTTTCAAATAAAAAACTTCAACCGACCCTATTGTTTCTTCACCTGCTTTAATATTGGCTCTCTGACTCCATTTTGTTTTGACAAAATTCCCAGTCTTGAATTCGCTATCTTTATAAATTATTCGTGCACACGTTACTTCTGGAAATTGCCAAGCAGGAGGGATTAAATCTAAGGCATTTTCAATAACCTCTTCTATTGAAATATCAGGTACTTCAACTAATTTTGAAAGACCATAAAGACAATTTAGTTCTTTAACGCGCTCGCTAATTTTATTCTCTGATTCTTTTAATCTTTTCTCAACAGCTCTCCGGTCTTTATCATGCTGTTTGCGTTCTAGTCTTAAAAATAGAATGGGGGATATGTAATTAGTAACAGTCTCTAATAAAGCCCTTTCAATCGAAGTGTAACTATTTGGGCTATTGCCAACAACAATCTGACCAATTAGTCTATTTAGATGAATGATAGGTACACATAATAGATTTTTAAGTAAAACATGACCTTTAGGTAAATTAAAGGGACCTTTAGAAATAATTATTTTCTTTTGTTCTAATGATTCTCCCCATAAACCTCCCCATGAATCACGTGGAAAGATAATATTCTTGTCTGGTATTTTGCATTTATCCCAAACATCTCTGGTTAATGAAGGGCATACTAAATCTCCATTATCATTTATATACCCAAAATATCCAACTTCACTCTCTAAAGCGTTCAAAATTATCGATAATACATCACTATACATTTTATCATCAGGAGTAGTAAGAAAGATATTTGTTATTTGACTTCTTATTGAGAGTTCTTTCTGAGATTTAAGTAATGATTTTTCTGATTTTTTTAAATTTTTCTGAGCATCCCATCTTTGCTCTTCTATTGAAACAGATCTGGATAAAAGCTTAATAATATTTTTATCAATCTCACTTAATTCTCGATTCTTTGTATAAACTAAACAAAAGGAACCGACTGGTTTATTATCCAGTCTTATAAGAATCCCACAATATTGTTTTAAATTGAATTCTTTAACTCCAGGATCTGATTTTCCATACTTTGTTTTATCTAAATCCTTTATAATAACTAGATTGTCTTTATTTTTCCGAATAACATCAGTACAAATATGTCCTAAAGGATCATTCTCTCTTTCATAACCAGGAGGTTCTTTATATATCGCAAGAGTCTTTAGTATTTGCTTCCCATTTTTTTCTATAATTCTGTTATATAACGCGTTATCTGCATTTAGAAGGGAACCTACAGTTTCTACAAGTAGTTGTATATTTGCAAGAGGATCATCACTAAATTTTAGGAAGGATTCGTTTAAAATTCCGATATTCTCATTAGATTCTTTTAGTCTTTGTTCAGTTTCTATTTGTTCAATAATATCTCCTAACCGTTTCGCAATATCATTTATCAAATTTATCTCTTCTTTTAGAAATTGCCTATCTTCAAGAAAATATACTTCGATCTTTAGTGGTTTCTTGTTAATTTTAACTTGAGATGCTAATTTCCATTTGGTTTCATAAAAATTCCCTGTTTTGTACTCCTTTTCATTATATATAATTCTTGCACAGGTTACCTCTGGAAATTGCCAAGCAGGAGGAATTAAATTAAGAGTTCCTTGGATTATCTCGTTAAATGCTACATCAGGTTTTTCAACAATTCGAGAAATTCCATACAGACAGTTTAATTCTTTAACTCGTTCCCCAAGGTTATGTTCGGACTCTTTTAACTTCTGTTCAGCCCGTTTTCGTTCTGTAATATCTCGGGAAATTGAAATTGCTACTTTTTTTCCTTTAAGTTCAAATAAATGACTACTTATCTCAACAGGAATTTTTAAACCTTCTTTAGTGAAATGTGTCGTATAAAATGTTCTGTGCCCATCTTTTAAGAAATCTTTCATTAATCCAGGGATCTTATCACGTTGAATCGGGTCATTAATATCTTGAGGAGTCAAATTAAGGAACTCGTCTCTAGAATAACCATATTTTTCGATGAAAGTATTATTCACTTCAATGAATCGTCCAAGTTTATTATCTTCGGTGACAGCAATCATTGCTATTGCATCATTTGCATTGTTGAATAATGCCGAAAACTTTTCCTGATTAGCTCGTAATATATTTTCTGCTTTTTTACGTTCAGTAATATCCATTACATAGATATTAACATAATTTTCATCCATAATGGGGTTAATATTTATCGAATAATTTCTTTTATCATATTCAATTTCAATAATTTTAGCTAGTTTCTCATTTAACGCCTCATTTACAAATCCCCCAAATAATTGTGGAAGAATTTCACCCCTACAAATGTGAAATACCTCTTCGCAAGCTTGATTTGCGTAAATAACACGATCTTTAGTAGCTCTAAATACGGGATTCGGATTTTCCTCTGGAAATCGTGCTAAATCTTCAATTCTTTTAATAGCTTTTTTCTGTTTTGTGATATCTCTCCCGTAAATATTAACATAATTTTCATCCTCTATTGGAGTAATATCTAATGAATAGACTCGGTTATGAAGCGTAGGTTCTAAATTTCGGGCTAAATTCTCATTTACTACATTATTTACAGATTGACGTAATAAATCGGGTAGGATTTCACCCTTATAAGTATTAAACAACTCTTGAGCTGATTGGTTTGCATAAATAACTCGATCTTTATTAACTCTTAAAACAGGGCTAGGATTTTCTGAAGGAAATTTAGCTAAATCGGAAATAATCTTCTCCGTCTTCTTGCGCTCTGTAATATCAGTACTATTTAATGTAAAACCTGTTACTTGGTCTTCCTTAAAAATCGGTGCAACACGAGTCTCGTAATAATGACGGGTTCCATTGTCAAATATATGTTTGATAACATATTGATCTGATTTAGCTGTCTTTAGTACTTTATTTAGGCTTTGGTTAACAATGCTTTTATATTCATCAAGCACGAAATCATAAATTAAATTGCCGATAACTTCTTCTTTTGATAACCCAGGAACAGTGTAATTAATGAATAAAATAATACCTTCCTTGTCGAGCGTCATTATGTGATCGGGAGAATTTTCTGTCATAGATCGCCAGTTTTCTTCAGATTCTTTTAATTTATCTTCAGCTTGCTTACGCTGCTTTTCTTCAAGATCCCTCTGTAATCTAGCATCTAAGATTGGTGCAATATATTCGGTAATAGATTCTAAAAGTTTTACGTCATTATCGTCATAATCAGTTTTTTTATTCCCAACTAATATCAGCCCTATAACTTTATCACTATAGTTAATCGGTACAGCTAAAGCTCTTTTAATAGGGATGTGACCTTTAGGAACCTTAAATTGATTATTTAAATAAATAATCTCTCCAGATATTAGAGACCTTCCCCAAATTGTATTTCCAGAAGACCAAGTTTTTCTAGGGTAAACAATCTCTTTATTAGGGACGTTGCATTCTTCCCATACGTCTCTTGTCATTGAAGGACAAATGTAATCTCCATTCTCATCAATATAACCAAAGACACCATATTTGCTTTTTAATTCTTTTAAAACTAGTGATAAGGTTTCACTATAAACCTTTTCATCTGAAATAGTTAAAAAGATAGCAGAAATTCTATTTTTAAGAGCTAAGACTTGTTGAGACTTACGTAGAGCCCTCTCCGCTTTTCTTTTATCATTTTTTAAATGTTGTTTTTCAATAGAATTTCTGATGTGTGCCAACAACTCATCTAAATTTAACGGCTTATTAAGATAGGCTGATACTCCTGTATTTAACGAATTAATGGCAGAATTGATATCGGCATTCCCTGTAATCATAATTATTTCTATATCAGGTTGCTTTTCCTTTATCGGAATTATTAGCTCAATTCCATCAATGTCAGGAAGTTTGATATCTAAAAGCACCAAATTATAGAAATTTTCTGTAATTTTTTCCAATCCCTCTTGACCATCCTTTGCTACCTCTATCTTATAATCATGCTTCTTTAAGAAAAGTGCTATGGAATATCGAATATCTTCATCATCGTCTATAATCAAAATTCTTTCTTTAGCTTCCTTTTGTAGCAATTCACTAACTATCATTTCCTCATTTAATCTCCTAAATTAGTTTTGACACGTTAATATCTTATACTTCCATTTATTAACTAAATTTAATTATTTAAATTTTCAGATTATAAAAACTAAATTATGTATTCTTTTCAATTAAAAAAAAGTTATAGAGCTTCAGGAATATATATAATAAATCTACTTCCCTTTGTATAATCTCCCTTAACTTTATCTTCAACCAAAATATGACCATTGAAGTGTTCTATTATCATTTTTACAAGGGATAACCCTATACCCATTCCTTTAGATGTTATATCCTTTTGATGTCCTTTTTGAAAAATAATTTCTTTTTTAGCAGCAGGAATGCCTCTCCCATTATCTATAAACTCTAATTTAATACATTCTCTCTCCTCCCATTGATCTTCAGAAACCCTAATATCAATTTTTACTATTGGATTATCGTTATGTTTTATAGAATTATTCATAATGTTTTCAAATGCATCTAATAACAATTCATTGGCAAAGACTATATATTCTTTATCTGATATATCAATAGTTACATCAATCTCTTTTTCTGGAAAGCTTTTATCTATAAATTCGATTGATTCATCCAAAACATCCTGAATTTTGACTTTTTTTAGTGTGATTCCAATTTCTTCTAGTTGAGACAGTTTTTGAACATTTGAAATTAATATATTACCTCTTATAACCTGTTTTCTGATAATTTCCAATAATTTTTCTTTTTCTTGTGATTTTTCAGGATTATGTAAAAAAAGGGAGAATACTTGTTCAGCAGAACTAACACTTTGAAGTATGTTTCTTATGTCATGGGCAAAGAGATTTTTATAAAAATTCTCCCGTTCATAAGCTTCACGGTTTTTTTCTTCAACTTTTTTACGATCGGTAATATCTCTTCCATATATATTTACATAATCTTGATCTTTTATCGGAGTGATTATTAGCGAAATTACACGACTATCAGTTTTAAATTCAATTTCCCTAGCAGTGCTTTTTTTTAATACTATTTTCACACTCTCTCGTAATATTTCGGGAATAATATCTCCTTGATGAATGTTGAATAACTCTTGACTGGCTTGATTTACATAAATAATGATATCTTTTGAAACTCTGAGCACTGGATTTGGGTCTTCAGATGGAAATTTCGCTAAATTTAAAATTCTTTTTTCTGCTTTTTTTCTCTTTTCCTCTATTCTGTCTCTTTCCAATCTTGTGCTTAGAATAGGCGCAATTAAATTAGAAATTGATTCAAATTGTTTAACATCATATTCTACATAATCACTTTCTTTATTTGCAACAATAAAAATTCCAATAACTTTATCATTATAAATAATTGGAGTTCCTAAAAAGTTCGATATTGGGATATGACCATCTGGTACATTGAAAGATTTGTTTACAAATAAAGATTTTTTTTCATTAATTACTCGACCATAAATATTCTTTGACCATAATTTTTTAGGAAAGACCTTTATTTTATCTTCTATTGCGCATTTTTCCCATACCTCTTTAGTTAATGAAGGTTCCACTAAATTCTCATCTTCGTCTAAGTATCCAAAGATACCGAATTCACTCTTCAAAGTTTTTAAAATAATTAATAAGACTTTACCGAACATATTTTCATCTGGAAAAGTGAGCAGAACGTTTGAGATTTGATTTTTTAACTTTAATTCTTGCTGAGATTTGCGCAATGACATCTCAGATTCTTTTAATTTTTCTTCTGCTTGTTTACGTTCAGTAATGTCTTGAACTGTTCCGACTAATTTAATAATTTGTCCACTTTTATTCTTGATAGAGCGCATTAATGCTGTTAACTGAACAACTTTTCCACTAGGTAAATTTGCCTCGAAGTCATAATCGTATTCTTCCCCATATTCGAGTGCACGGCGTGTATATTCTTTTAATCTTTCATTGGTATCGGGAGTATAGTAAATTGCTTCTTCTTCTACGGAAGGAGGTCCCAAAGAAGGATCCCGGTTATATAATTCGAATACTTGATCGGACCACGTTATCTGTTGTTTGGTAATATCAAACTCCCAATATCCGATTTTTCCTAAAGCTTGAGCTTCTTTTAATCGTCGCTCACTCTCCTTTAGAGCTTCTTCCGATTTTTTGCGCTCTGTGATGTCTCTACCAATTGATTCAAAATAGGTCAGCTGACCATTATCATCGATTATCGGAATTATAGAATATTCCATTATAACTTCACGACCATCCTTAGCTTTCCAACCAAGGATAGCATTTTTTATTGGTTTTCTATTTTTGGTTAGCTCTTCTATAATTTCTTTTTGTCTTTCTACAAAATCAGGAAGAATTATTTGTGCCACAAGATGAGGGTTGGATATCCACTCTGCCTTTGTATATCCAAATAAGCGCTCTGCAGCAGGATTTACATAAATAACTTGTCCTCCTTTTGCTTCCACTCTGAAAATAGCTTCATCGGCATTATCTGTTAATCGTACAAGCCTATCCCTTATTTGTTTGAAATTATTCTCTGATTTCTTACGCTCGGTGATATCTGTAAAGACAACCCCAAGATTATCGCCTACTTTAAATGTTCTTAGTGAAAAATAAGAGTTTAAACTACCATCTAGTCTATTAAAGGTAACTTCTTCTGTAGAAAATGGTTCTCCAGTTTTCAAAACATCCAAATATTCGTCGTACCTACCAGTTTCTTTAAGATTTGGTGCTATATCTAAAATATTTTTTCCGATTAATT
>CAZRBD010000068.1:0-20298 GCA_964598265.1 uncultured archaeon | reverse complement strand
TTATTTTAACGTCGATTATAAATTTATTTCCATTTAAGAGCCACATACATTACTTCCTATAATCTGTAGGGGGAAAATTGTTTATATTATAAGGAAGAAGGGCATTATCTGGGATAGGATCTATATAAAGGTTGCGAAATTTTGGGTTTTGCATTCTACAGAAAGTGGCTCGATGCTTATAAGCAGGATGACGTACTATTTTTCTCCAAATTTCTCTTAAAGTTTGATTCCGAATATTCCCAAAGGATAAAGGGGTAAAATCACAGGGTGCTACATCACCATACGCAGAAACATAATACTGGATATTTCCTGCCAAACACCCGATTCCACCGAGATATCCTTCTATTGAATTTTGCCATGATTGAGAAGAGAGAGGAGGAATTTTGCCTTGATTGAAAATTTTAGAAGAAAATTCGCGAATTTCATCACGCTGCTCCATGGTAAGCATTTCACTTGTGTCCTTTAACAAATTACCTGTTGGTACACCATCAAATAGAATTACATTATGAACACCTAATTTCTCAGCAAATTTGTATAATTTCCTATACATACCCTTTTCGGTAGCTGTACGAGTGGCATAGGAAGAAAGACCAACAAATACCCCCTTCGATTTCATCTTCTTGATCCCAGCAACAGCGGCTTCGAATAGGCCAGGATTCTGTCTCAACTGGTCATGTTCTTCAGAAAAGGGACTATCAATGCTAACAAAAAGCGAGTATAACCCGGCCTTGGCTAACTTATCTACATTTTCATCTGTAAGGTATTGTCCATTTGTAAACATGATTGGAACAACCTTTTTTTTGTCTACATAGGATATTAGTTCAAAAATATCCTCACGTAATAACGGTTCTCCTCCCGTAAACGCAATTATAGAAATTCCAAGGTTTTGACTATCATCAATAAGTTTTTTAGCTTCCCTCGTGGTAAGTTCTTTCTTGTCCTTCCTTAAGTGTTTTCCCGCGCTACAATGGACACAATTACATTGACATCTATAGGTAACGGCAAATGTCATGGCAACTGGAAAAGGATAACGAAAAACTCGACCTTTAATAGCAGCTTTCATCAAACGAAACATTGGACGACTCCCAACTGGTGGCGCAAATGTGTTTGAAACTCTTTTACCCTTCCATTTACCTAAATTCTTATAACTTCTATAGAATTTTGCTTGGATCATTAGCATAGTGAAGAATCCTAATTTATCAATAAACGGATTTAAAAAGCCAGTACCAATTATTTCCCCAGTTTCAAGCTTTTTAAAACTAATCAACTTTTTACCAAATAGCTTCAGATAAACCTTCTCTCGCTCCATGAAAATTTAGACCATCGTCACTTTTTATTCAGAATATTTTAAAGCAAAGTTTACTATTCTCTAATTTTGGTTGGGTCCTATAAAAGTCTTTTCATTGGAAAAATAAGGTATTAAACTTCTAAATCGTTGTAAAGTATAATAAAAATGTTTCTTCATTCATTTTCGTCTAAAACCGAAAATAGAGATGCTTTAGATGGGACTACCAAATTCACCAGCAATTATAGCTGGAATAAATATCAAGGATATAAAAATAGAATATTAATAGATTTTCTTATTTTAATTATAAAACCCGGAAAATCCTAAAGATTGAAAAGTTTTTATTGAGAATGTATTAAAAGAGACCCTGTGGATAATATTTCAAATATTTTTTCCCAATATTCTTTAATCTCCCAGTCTATTTTTCTTTTTATATTTTCAGAAATCTCTCTCAATATTTCCTTTATTTTCAGAGAATCAAAGTAAGTTATAGATGGGGAGATCACGGATAACATGTACTGCTTTTCTCCATATCTTTCCCGTTCATCTGGAAAAGCATCAAAAAAAATATATCCATTTTTTTGAATATTTTCAATATTAAGTAAAATTCCTTCAGCTTTCGTGATATTATTCTGTCCGTAGATAGAAGTAGCAGAGTGGAACAACTGTTTTCCAATTGTGCTAATCGAAAAATGGCAATCTTTTTCAGAGGGATAGCTATTCTTTAGAACAGGTCCTATAATGTCATCCCAAAATACTAACATTAAACAAAAAGGTGATTTGTCTTTTTTATTAACTGAGTGCTGAATTTCTCTCTTAGATAATGTTAATAATTGCTGAAGTTCATGATCAATCAAGGAAGTTTGTCGTTTTCTTGCAATTTTTCCAGAGATTGATGCAATTAGATCTGCTACTATGAAAGGTTTTGTGATATAATCATCAGCTCCAAGCATTTTACCCAATCGTATATCCTCTGGGGTGGATTTTGCTGTTAAAAATAGAAAGGGGATATGAATCCATTTAGGATGGCTTGAGACAGACGCAAAAAACTCATAACCATTCATACTGGGCATCATAATATCACTAATAATAACTTCCGGAAGATTTCCGAGAGAGGAAAGCACCTCAAGTGCTTCTTTTCCGCTTGTAGCAGTTAATACATCATACCCGCTCGTTTCGAGCATGATTTTTAGATTAAAAAGAATATCTTCGTTGTCGTCAATTACAAAAATTAAATTTTTCAGCCTAAATCACGCCACCAGGTCATGTGTTATACGGAGCTCACTAAAATACTACTAGATTTCTCTGGTCTTCTGGTCAGCATCCAAATTTGATTGTATTTTAATCGCTCCCATAAGTTTAATATGTATGATTTTTCCAGAAGATTGGTAGGAAGAATATTAATCTCTTTAATATTTAAAATTTGTTTAATTCATACAATTTGAGGTAAAAATACATAAACTATGGTCCCTATATCTAGCTCACTTTCAACCGTTATATTTCCGTTATGAGCTTTAATTATATCTTTAGCGATTGCTAACCCTAATCCTGTACCCGAAACTTCATTTACATTACTTGAACGAAAAAAACGTTCAAAAATCTTAGGTAAATCTTCTTTTGGGATACCACGACCATAATCTTGAAATTGAAACAATGTTCCCGAATTTTGATTACCATTGTATTTACCTTGGTAGTTTTCTATTGCACGAATTTCTACTTTTGAATTTTCATGTGAATATTTGATGGAATTATCAATAATTATCCTAAAAACTTGATTGATTTTTTTTGGATCCCCATGTAATTCAATTGTTTTATCCACATCAACTACAAAATCTATTTGTTTTTCTTTACCAATAGGTTCCATGAGATATAAGATTTCATTAATCACCTCTAACGGCATAAATTTTTTCCATTCTAATTCAAAACGATGCTCATCAATTCTTGAAATTAATAATATATCATCAGCTAACTGATTTAACAATTGGATATTTCTAGATATTCCGTCAATTAATTTTTCTTCCAGCTCCTCAGTAAGAGTCTCTTTATTTTTAGTTAAGAATTCAATTGACATTAATAAAACAGTAATAGGGGTTCTTAATTCATGGGAAACAGTTGAAATTAGCTGTGATACTCTTTGTTCTGCTTGTTTACGTTCAGTTATGTCCATACCATATATATTTACATATTCTTCATTCTCCACAGGAGTAATAACTAACGTATATATGCGGTTATTTGCTTTTAACTCAAGTTCCTGAATCTCTTTATTTTCAAGAACAAATTTAGTTGTAAACTCTAAAAATTCAGGAATTGGACTTTCTTCGTCAACATTAAATAATTCTTGCCCAATTCTATTAGTATATATCACTCTTCTATTATCTACTCTTAAAACGGGATTAGGATTTTCCGAGGGAAATCGAGATAAATTGTGTATTTTTTCTTCCGCTTTTTTCCGTTCAATGAAGGACCCTATCATTTCAGATATAGCATTGATCAAATTTCTTTCTTCTTTGAAGAACGGGCCCTCGTCATCATCAGGCATTTTTTCTAAGTAATATACCTCTATAGAACCAATATTTTCCCCAAATTCCTTAATAAAAGCTTTTAAAAACCATTTACTTTCTCTAAAATTCGTGGTTTTTAATTCTATATCTTTATAGAAGATTCTAACACAGGTTATATGAGGAAATTGCCAAGCAGGAGGGAGATAAGATAAAATTTTCTCTAAGATGTGCTCTATTGACACATCAAATTGTTCAGTTAATTTGGAAATGTTATAGAGACAAGTAAGTTCTTTAACCCTTTCTCGTAAATCATATTCTCTCTTTTTTATTTCGTCCTCTGCCAATTTACGCTCGGTTATGTCTGTTGCAACACTAAGAATGGATGTATAACCCTCTTTGGAATCTTTCAATGGTTGTTCTACAATCCAATATGTTTTTTTGCCAATTGGTAAGTCAAAAGTTCGTTGATAAGCTCGACTTTTTCCATATTGAATTAAATCTCGATTACTACTTATATATTCTTCAGCTAATTCTCTCGGGAAGATGTCAAAAAGTGATTTTCCAATAAAATCTTCAGGATTTCCTCCTAACTCACTTGCAGCTTTTTCATTTACTAATAAATACGTCCCATTTTCATCAAGCATAGTAATTCCAGCACCGGAATGTTTAATGATGTTTTTTAATTCCAATTCACTTCTTTTTATCTTTCTAAATAGTAAATCAAATGGTTTTTCTATACCAATTTGAATAATGGATTTATATAATAAATAAAACGCGATTATTCTAAAGATATGTCCAACCAAGTTTGAAAAATCAGAGATTCCGACATAGAGTGTGAAGGATAACTCGGCGATTATAATTGTTAAAGTTGAACTAATAATTAAAACTAAAACTTTCTTATCAAATTCAGTTCGATTTTTAATGATAAGTAGAAGGGAAATAATCAAGATAAGAATGATTATATATTCACTTATAATTTTAAAGGACGTTAACCCTATGCCCTCAATGAAACAGACAGGGAAAGCTTTAGAAAAAATAAGGATTATTAAAATAATAAATACGCCCACGTAAGTTACAAAAAGATAATTAGATTTAACACTCTTTGTAATCAATAAGGAAGCAATTAAAAGGGAGCAAGATTGAAGATATCTGGCGGCAATCCATAGGGATATCGGAAGATTAGCATCAAATTCCGTAAAAATATGCATTTCGGGGTATGACAGAGAATGGATTATATCGATGATTCCGATAAATAGAGAAGATACCCCAAGAACTAAAAAAAAGGAACTTTTCATATATTTTCGAGAGTTCCAACCAATAAAAAAAATTCCTCCGGAGATTATTACCGAAAAAACTTCTGCAACGTTATGGAAAAGCAAAACACTATAAAAGCTGGTAAATGCGATTAAAACTATCGCTAAAAGAAGACCTAAAAATTCTAAAATTTCTGAAACATTTTCTAATTTTCTCACTTCTAAAATACAATAATTTCCAATCCATTTAAAAAATGTCTAAATTATTCAAGGTATTTTTTTTTTTCATGTAATATGAGTTGATTCGAAGATAGCATATATAGATGTTTTACAAATTGCAAATGTGGGGGAGAGAGAGAGAGGAGTCATTCCTTTAATCTTTTTTATCAAATTATTGATGATCTCTTCATTTAATTCTTCATTAAATACTAAATCTGGATCGAATTTATGTAGAAAAATTGTAAAATCAATTTTTTGCCTATCGTCCATTGAATATATTACTCTATTCATATATTCGAGTGCTTCATCATAACGGCTTACATCCTGGAGGTCAATTACATATATGATTTTATTTGTATCTTTTAAAATACTGTCAATATCTTGAAAATAGTCATCAAGATAGGCTCTTTGACCTCCAAAATCCCAAATCGTATAATTTGAGTTCAAGGCTTCAAAATTTTGCACATCCTGACCTCTCGTTGGTTTAATGTGACTAAAGGCAGCCAAATTTTTAATTCCACGCAAACAGGCTACTATCGACGTCTTTCCGCTATTATCTAAGCCCATAACTAAAATCTTGATTTTTTTAGAATCGGAGGGAGTTTCAATGTTATTTTTAGCCATAATTCTATAGAATTAATAATTATTATTACATTTTTTAAAAAACTTAAGATAATGCATCGTATCTATCTGCTTCTTGAATTTCCTTGAGTTTGACTTTGGTATTATTCAAAATAATTGTGTTTATGTCGTTGATTATCTCAAAAATTTCACTGTTTTTAATTCTATAATATTTTATATTATCTCTCTTCTCAAAATCTATGAGTTTATTCTCAACTAGCATATTTAAATGCTTGGAAATGGTTGATTGAGACCTATTCGCTTTTTTTTGAATCTTGAAAGCATTCAATGTATTTTTTTCCAAAAGATAAAGAATATCTAGCCTAATTGGGTCTGACAAGACCTTCAAAAAATCGGCTGTTAATTCTCTCAATTTTTTTAAATCGCTCATGAAATCCCAGAATTGTGTTCAGTTAAATCGTTTTTTTATATATTTTTAAATCCTTCTTTTTCTCACTCATCGGAAGGTTATATCTTGTTTTATAAAACTTATGTTATTAAGGCTTTTTAAAGCTTGTTTTAATGGATTATTAATGTTTTCTTAATAAAACGAAAATCACAAAGACTTAAATATTATGTTATCGTATTATCGCTATATTGCGATACATGAATAATAGCTAAAAAATTTAGAAAAAGATTAAAAAAATGCTATCAAGTAAAATAGGAATTGACGATATAGATTGCCAAATTATGGGTTTAATTCAAAAAGAACCGAGCCTCACACATACACAAATCGCTCAATATGTGAATCGCAGTCAACCGACAATAGGGATGCGCATAAGAAAACTTGAGAAGATAGGTGTGTTAAAATATCAGGCGGGCATAAATATTAAAGTTGCTGATCTATGTTTTGTTCGGGTAGAAATACAGACTAAAAAACCTCGAGAAGTATTTAAGTTGGTACAAACATGCCCTTTTCTTTTAAATGCTTTTCGCCTTTCAGGAGATACCAATATTAGCATTTTAATGACTGGTTTTAATCTAAAAGTTATCGATAACGTTGTTAATATGCATTTTCGAAACAATCCCGATGTATTAAGTTGTCAAATAGATATCATAGCTGATGTAGCTAATGACTTTGTATTACCAATTGAATTAAATACTGATCATTTGAATCTAAAAGAACATCATTGTGAGAATAATCACAATTAAATTCTCAAAATTTAGAGTTAGAGTTGTACTAATATAATATTTTGCCCAGATTTCTTCACATTGGGACCTATACCCTATGGAATTGGTTCCTTATTAATGATATAATGTGAGTTATTATTGATTCTCACATATATTAAACTTTTTTTTGAACAATACATTATGCTTCTACAACCCGCTATTACACTTTTAAAAATGGTAAGATAATCATGCACTTATTGAATTTTAATGCCTGCTGAACCTAAATTAGCTGCTACAATAATTTTATTACGTGAACGAGAGCAAGAGTTAGATTCTAGCGACAATTGCGAATTTGAGGTTTTTATGGCTAAAAGGCATGCAAATAATAAATTCTTAGGGGAACATCACGTCTTTCCTGGTGGAGGAATAGCTGAACAAGATATTAGTAAAGAATCACGAACGAGAATAAGTGGACTTGACAAAAATTTACTGAAAAATTATACGGGAATATGTGAAGATCCTACTTGTCTTTGGATAATTGCAATCCGGGAGTTATTTGAGGAAACAGGAATTTTAATCGCATCAGAAGAATCCGGCAGTTTAATTACAATGAATGATGATAGTATTGAAAATTTTAGAGGATATCAAGAAAACCTTCAAGAAAAACGAGTTATAATGACAGATATTTTAGCCAAAGAAAATCTATATTATGCGGCGGACCAATTAAAATACTTTGGAAGATTAATCACCCCTGCTTTATCTCCAATTAGATTTGATACACATTTCTTTCTTTGTAAATTACCTCTAAAGCAGAATATTAACTTGTATAATGCTGAATTACTCGATGGATCATGGGGCTCCCCAAAACATTTATTAGAGTTATTTAGAAAAAAACAAATCAAAATGATCTTCCCACAATATAGTGCTCTTAAACGCCTTAAAAAGTTTAAAACAATCCAGGAAGCATTTGATAATTCAAAAAGTATGTTTAAAAAAATCCGGTTATAGGTTACTTGATTTGCATTAAATTTCTACGCTTAATCTATTCAGACTAATTTCAAGTATAAGTTGTTTAAAGGCTTCTCGATAATGCTCTTTTGGACTTATTTCTAACTTATTATCATTTTCAGCTAACCATTTTCTTTGTTTTATATCCTTCACTTCTTATTCTCCCATAAATTTTGATAATGATAATAAAATTAATAATTTTCTTTCTTTTCTTTCTTTATCTACCTAATTCTAAACCTTTCATATAAAAGAAATTGGAATAAAAGTGAAGTAATATAGTCAAAATATTTTTTAAATTATAGAGCAAATTTGTAGGTGAAAAGATATTTAGATAGTGGGGAGACAAAATTAAGCAATCTTTTCCCAATTCCAAAATTTTAGTGAGTAGCTATCTGCAATAACTTAATCTATAGTAATAGCTCTTAATTTACAAGTAGTTGTACAAATATGACATTTTACACAATTATCTTCCCGATCCTCTACAACAGTGCATTTTGGTATGGTTTCCTTATTAATGACTCTATAAATTCCTCGAAAACACGCGTTTTCACAAGCAAAATCCGTACATTTCTCGCACTTAGATGTCTCTATATGGTGGAATTTATAATTCTCAAAAATAGTTTTCTCATCTGTTTCGGCTTCTGTCATCATATAAATCAAATAACAAACTCTATTTATTTATTTAGTTTATAAATAACAAGATCTTTGATATTTTCCTTTTAAATCCGCCAAAAAAGTAATTGGATGCACAATTTCCTTCATGACATATGAAAAACACCCTATTTTCGAGCTTACAAATCTAATGAAAGGAACATTCATCTCTAGACCTAACAGATTTGTAGGAGAGATTATGTACAAAAATCAAATTGAAACAGCTCATATCCACGATCCTGGTAGATTAAAAGAGTTGCTAATTAAGGGGGTTGATGTTCTATTTACATACTCAAAGGGTAAATTGAAGTATTATATTAAAGCTGTTAAAACTGATGATGAGTGGGTTTTAATAGATTCAGCTCTTCACTCTAAACTTGCTCAGAAAATTTTTCAATATTTATCAGAATTCGAGAATGTTAAAAATATCAAAAGGGAGGTACCAATTGGAAAGAGTAGAATCGATTTTATGCTCAATGGTATCCCTTTAGAAGTAAAAGGTTGCTCATTAGTTAAGAATGGTCTTGCCCTATTTCCTGATGCTCCAACTGAACGAGGTACAAGACATGTAGAGGAAATTATTAAACATAATGGGATAATTCTAATCTTAATCTTACGGAAGGCGCGAGAATTCTCTCCAAATTGGGAAACTGATCCTAAATTTTCAGCAAAATTAAGTGAAGCAAGAAAAAAGGGCATTAAGATTATACCAGTTCAAATTAGTTTTGATGGTAAGGTAATTTATTATGTCTCTAAAATTCCTTTGTCTGATTTCTAATTAAATTAAAAATATAGAAATTATAAAAAGAAAATTGCAAATTTTACCTATTTTTGTGTTAAAGAATAAGTTAGCATTCTCTGACTATTAGAGAGAGTTTCCCGAAAAATGAAAATTTTGTATACTTATTTTTTATAAAGAAGTACTAATATTTTATAAATTGCAAAAATTATTACATTATTAGAAGAGAAAATATGTTTAAATCATGATATCTGAGAAATTAAAGCTGGACGATATAGATCGTCAAATTATTACTTTAGTTCAGAACGATCCTGCCCTTACACATACAGAAATTGCTACAAAAATAAACAGGTCACAACCAACGGTTGGTATGCGCATTAAAAAGTTGGAAAAAAATGGTATTTTACAGTTTCAACCAGGCATAAATTTTAAGCGTGTAGATTTAAATTTGGCAATGGTAGAGTTAAACGCCAGTAAACCCGATGAATTAATGGAAATGGCAGAACACTGTCCGTTTATGCTCAACGCATTTAGGTTATCTGGAGAACACAATCTCTGTA
Source organism: uncultured archaeon (assembly GCA_964598265.1). GTDB lineage: Archaea > Asgardarchaeota > Lokiarchaeia > Sigyniarchaeales > SOKP01 > Loki-b32. The sequence goes on along the minus strand of CAZRBD010000068.1, from coordinate 10,351 downwards.
TACTTCTTACAAGCTCTAAACTTAGTAAGCTGGATAATATCGTGAATTATCATTTCAGAAATAATCCAGATATTCAATCAGTTGCCATGGAATTGGTGATAGATATAGCGAAAGATTTTATTTTACCAGTCGACTTCGATTCAGAGGAGTATGACCCCAGCATTGAAAATGGCTGTGGAGAAAAATGCAAGTACAAGTTAGGAAAAAAAAAAAGTTTGCTTGGGTCTACTGTGAGTGAATAAATTTTAATTATTTTTAGTATAATTTAGCTTTTAGATCTCATATTTTAATACCAGCCCTTTAAAAAAAGAGTTAATCTTGTTTATTCTCAAGGTCTTTATGAAATTTAAATTTTGGCAAATCTTCTTTCTGGGAACAGCCAGGTCCGCAATATCTTCCATCGAAATCCTCAATTTGAAAGTCAATTGGAACTACGAAGTCATGGATGGACTCAATTAAGACATTGGTTTTCACATTAATTACATTAGGGTCGCGCCGGAAGCATAAATCAACAAGTTTCTCAATGGTTTGTAAGTCTGAAGCAGCAATAAAACAAAGTAGGTTATATTCCCCGGAAATCTTGAATGCATGGTTAATAAATGGACAGTTTTCAATCTTCTTAACAATTTCTGCTACGTCCTTAGTAGATATATAAGCTATAACTACACGAATATCGACTTTTTTGACATTAAAACCCACAGTTTTAGTGATCAAATTCTTTCTTTCCAGCTTGATTATTCTAGCACCAATTGCAGGTTGAGATTTTTCCACTTCTTTAGCAATTGCGCTGTGCGTTATATCTGGGTTTTTCTCAATCATTTCGATTATGATTTTATCTGCGTCATCAATTTTTAAAAGTTCATTAAAGCTTTTTTTCTTCATATCCATTTTTTACATAACTCCAATATAATTTAAACTTAGTTTTAATGAATTTAAATTTTTATAAAGGATTAAGTAAATAAGTATAAGAATACTCATTCAAAACTTTTTAAAATATAAGATTTTGAGCTTTTTTTTTGAAACAATGAAAACAAAAATAGAAATCTCTCAACAATCAAATCGCTAATTATAATTAAATTTGTTAGTCAAATAATTAATACTAATAATTAAGGTATACAAAAATTAATAATACAACTAATTATAAATAAAGGAGTAAATTATGATCACAGATCGGATTTTATTGACGACCCCGTGCTACCCTTACCCCTCTTTACCTGCTAACGACTCCTTTACAGATGCAACTGGCCAGCGTTTTACGCACGGAGATGATATTTTTTCAATCGTTTCCCATACTCATTGTTACGCTAATCATATTCTAGCACAGAATATAAATATCCCAACAACTCTGCTTGAATACCCCCGCTGGAATAATTTTATTGAAGAAGTTGATAAAGAATATGCGATAATTGGGATCAGTGCCTTTCCCGTCCACCTTGATATGGTCATGAAGATGTGTAAATATATACGTGATAAATCTCCCAAAACAAAATTACTCGGCAGCCAATTAAATACACTGCCATCATCATTAGATAGTCTTATCTCACTTGAAAAATTGAATTTAGGCTTAAATGATTTAAAAAATATTCCAAATTGGATAAGAAATCTTAGATCTCTAAAAAAATTAGGCTTAGGGGGGAATAAAGGGTTATCTAGATTTGAAGAATGGATTTATTTATTACCACAAATTATAGAATTAAACCTGTATGATAATGACATAAAAGAATTGCCAGAACCTATTGGTTTATTAAACTCTTTAGAAGTGTTGATCATGCCAAATAATAACCTTACTATATTACCTGAGTCATTTAAGAAATTATCCTCTCTTAAGAAGCTTGATTTGAGTTGGAATGATATAACAATTCTTCCAGAATGGATTAATTCACTGTCATCCCTAGAAGAACTAAATTTGAGAGGGAATAAACTACTAAAACTTCCCCATTCGATGAGTTCTATCCAGTCCCTTAGAAGTTTAAACGTAAGTTTGAACAAAGATATTATTCAGATTCCAGAGGACTTAAAAAATAAGGGTTTACATATAATAAAATAATTTAATATTAAGAAATTTGGTGAATTTAATTCAATTTTTAATTATTTGTTCTTCAGAAGATAGAGCGTCAATGAATATACGAGACAATTTACTAAAATCAAATATGTATAAATTCGAAGAAAAAGAGTATTCATGGCATAACAATCATTTATTCAAGCTTAAAACAATAGTTACAGAGAATGCCGAAGAAAATCAATTAGGGAAAAATGACATATTTTTAGGCTTAACAAAAGACCCTTTAATTTTTTTGAACGATTTAAAATTAGAACTATCTCCTATTAAACCAGATTTACTCATTTTTGCTAGTCGTCACACCTCAAAAACTGAGAGACCTGCATTTCTTGTCCATACTACGGGGAATTGGAGTCAAAAAAATGATTTTGGAGGTGAACCTCAAGAATTATCTCGAACAAGCGCTTTTCTTCATAAAGCAGGATTTATTTCTTTAATTGAGCAAGTATCCTTATTGAATTATTTAAATTTTTCCCTGGATATTGAAGTAACCCATCATGGACCGACAATTTTAGAACAACCATTAGTTTTCATGGAATTAGGCAGTAGCAAAGCGGATTGGGTTATAGATGATGCGGGTGAATTACTGGCAAATAGCATTATTAACACCATTTCTAAGTATTTAGAATATGTAGAAGTCGGTGATCAGAGAGTTGGTTTAGGATTTGGTGGGACGCATTATTCACAAAATTTTAATAGATTAATACAGAATAATGAGGATGCGTTGTCGATGTCGTTCATTTGTCCAAAATATAATATTCAGACACTTAATAACCATTTAATCAAAAAAATGATTGACAACACCTATGAAAATGTGGATTATTTTATAGTAGATTGGAAAGGAACCAATTCTGAAGATAAAAAGCATTTAATCCCACTTTTAGAGGATTTCAATATCCCTATAAAGAAGACAAAGGATTTTTAATCTACTTATTTTATTCTTATCTTCCAACTTATACTTCCCTAACCTTTTCATAGTATTTTATTAAATTCTTAAAAACGTAACTTGTTGGTCCATATCCCTGTGTTGCTGATTTACTTAATATTTTGATGAGGAAGTCACGATATGGAAAGCTTTTATCAGGAGTGACATTTAGTTCCCTAATATTATAGAAACTCCTCCAAAAACCTGTTGGCCAGTCAACGAGAGAAGCGAGACGGCTCATATATTGCATTTTTCCTTCTTTAGATAATTCAAGTTCTTTTTTTAATTCATAACAATAATTTTTACCTTTCTTTTTAATGCTAATAATGCCATCTGCTTTTACTTCTTCCATATGCTTAGTTACATCTGCCAGTTTTACTTCTTTCATATTAAGTTTTTTTAAACTCCCAAGAATTTCCAAATCCATTTGACCTTTTAACTTTATTAGAGTATAATTTCGTGCGATTATATTATATTTTATTGGCACAGATTCATGATCTAGTTTATTATATTGTATTAAATTGCCTAATATTTCTTTAGCTACTAGATACTTTATGATTATCTGGTCATCATCAGAAAAATCATTTTTAAATAAATCCGAATCAAAATAAGCATCATACAATGTTTGCAATAAGGTTTTTATACAGTAGTACCCATCTACAGCCGCCTGTTCAACATTTTTTAAAACGTTAATTCTATAATCAATTGAATTTTTAAATTTTTCTTTATCAATAGGGATTTGGCGTACCAGATGAGGTTTTTTATTTAAAGGTTTAAAATATTCATCCCATTTATTCTTAAAACGATAAGTTTGGTTTTTTGCAATGCTTGAGAGTTTACACGAAACATCTAAAAGCTTATTTAAAAACTCTTCCGAAGAAAATTGAGTCATCCTCTAAATACCCTAATATATACCCTAGCATATAATTTTAAAAGGTTAATATAAATATTAGATTCTAAGTATATTTAAATTTTAGATTTAATCAAAAACATTGATATATACATGAACTAATAAATTGCAATAATTTATCTCTTAACATAAATTTTTGGTGTTTAAAACTTATAAACAATAAAATAATAATGAATCAGAAATTTAATAAGACCTTAGATTTAAATTTGTGAGTCTCCTTTATTATCTTAAAGTAAAATGACTGAAAAAAGAGCATCTAAGTTTATCATCAATAAATTCTTAACCACAAAGCTCGAAGGTAAGAAATCAAACATTTATGTGAAGAATAAGCGTTTCAGACAATGCAAGTTTTTATTGATAGATATCCCTATAAACGATATCAGTTCGTTTGATGCAATCGAATCGATTGATGCGGCGGCAGAAAGATTAGATCATTCACTTGAACCCAGACATAATAGAAATTATCTTGTTTTTGAGATACCACCCGAAGTAGAGTTTTGGGGACATTGCTCTAATCTGCAAGTCTGGGCAGAGAACGGGTACAATTCCAAATTATTGCATATGAGTTTGGCATTTCCACTGTTAAAAGAGTTGGTAAAAGTGGGGGATCTTCAAGCGAACAGAGTCTTAAAAGAAGAGATAGCTCAACGATATAATAATGGTATCGAGACGGTGCGAACCTTCCTTCGAAGCATGGATTACTTAGATTATTTATCAGTAGAAGAGTTTTTGAGTTTACTCAAAAGTGAAAGAGAACGTGATGTGATTGACAATTTAACATCGGTTTATCCAAGGCTAAAAAGAAATTGTAGAGGTGTATTGACTCTAATGAGTAATTTTGATATTAGAAAGGAGAGAATGTCTAGAATAAATTTAGGAGGTCTGGAAATGAAAGAGATACCAGATTGTATAAGAGATTTATCATCATTAGAGGACTTAAATATATCATATAATCCGATTAAAAAACTACCTCAATGGATTGGTAAATTTAAAAAGTTGGTAATATTAAAAATAACAAATAATGGGCTAAAAGAATTACCTGAAGAAATAGGACTTCTGCTTAACCTTGAGGAATTAAATGCTCGTGGCAATCAATTAAAAACTCTACCTAAAACATTAGGGAGCTTAATATCTTTAAAATTGCTTGAATTATATGAAAATAACTTGGTATCAATCCCTGATTCTATTGGACATTTAGTAAATTTAAAAAAACTTATTATTTATGAAAATAGAATTAAATATTTGCCTGATTCTATTGGTAATCTAAAAAGATTAGAAGAGTTGACTATTCATAAGAATTTATTAAGCTCTTTACCAGACTCAATAGGAAATTTAGAGCAATTAAAGGAGATATATGTAGGAAATAATCATATTAAATGTTTGCCTGACTCTATCGGTAAGCTTAAAAATTTGGAAGTGTTAAGCATTACCAATAATCCTATCTATAAATTACCAGACTCAATATATCTATTAAAAAAACTAAGAAGATTAGATTTACATAATACATATATTGAAAAATATCAGCTGGATGAGTTCTCAAATAAAGTTAGAATAGTTAGAAATTAAAAAAATTATCTAAGGTCTTTTATCTTTGAATTTTCACCAAATTGTTCAACCGCTAAACTGAAAAAGTACCGAACTTTATCTTCGATGTAATCAATAATGTTGTCAAAGTTTCTGTTCAACTCGTGATTATGGAAACCTAAAAAGTGCAAGATGTCTCCATATTCAAATTGGGCATCAAAAGTTTCTTTAAAGTCTTCAAAGTCAGCTATGGTAAAATCGGGGTTTGATCCGTCCCAAATGAATGCGTTGGTGATCGGATTTGGACCGTTTCTAAAATCTTCCTCATCCAGTAAATTGTAAATATCTGTTGCGAGGAAAATATTGTTGTCCCACTTAAGGACGGAAACAATATTTGGCTCCATCATCATCCAGAAGAGAATACTCACAATTGATTCTGATGGGTTATTAAGATCTATGACAAATTCATTTGATGTGAAATCTGTATGGATCCCCTCTGGTTTATCTGTAATCCGAAGGTTTGCATCGATGCCTTGTTCCGTGCGTGAGTAAAATTGGACCTTGACTTTGCCGTTTTCCGACTTTGGTATTTTATTTATCATGTCTTCCAGTACGGTATAGGTAGTTTTTAGCCGCTCATCGAAACGCTTGAGCTTACCATTTATTCTACGTTCGGAATACCAGATTAAATTAAAGTCGTTATAATAGGCTGATATCTTTCTGTTATTTACGGTCTCGCCAGAGAATAACCAAGTATATGCTGTATTTGCTGTGAGCATACCGTCCAGAAAAGCGTTATTTAATAATTCTTCATTTACTTCGAAAGAAACTGTGGCAGGGTAGTATTTAGAACCAAGTTTAAACAAAACCGATGAGCGTGTCTTACCTAATCTATATAGATTACTAACCGGATCATTCGACATACCCGACGAAGTTGGGGTGATAATTTGTTGCATTAGTTTATTTGCTAACCAAGTCTTTTGACCAGGGTAGGGGAACACGTAACTATCAAGGAATTTATACAAGAACTCAAAAATTTCTTGTCGTCCTTTAATATTCATTTTGTTAAGTTCTCGTACTTTTTTAGCCTCACCGAGGTATTTTGAAAGACTTATTTCAATTAAATAATTTTGTGCATGCAAGTAATCCACGTTACTAGCAGGATCAAAAACGTCAAAATAATTCTCTATGAAGAAATTATCTGTGGGTGTTACAAAAGTCTTCCTTTTAAAACCAAAAGTGAATATACCAGTCCAATAGGCCAATTCTTCTATATGTAAGTTGCTTAAAAAGTGACCAACTATCGGATCATTCCTAGGGGAATATAAACCCATTCCGACAAAGTCCCTTAGAAGGTCGGATTGAAGATCTTGGGGATGGTTTAAAAATTGAATGTCATATCCTAAACTTTGGGAGGAATCTTCAATAAATGTCATGATCCCAGCCAATAAACTAACAAACGCAGGATAACCAAATGTATCTATTAAGGCAGCATCAATCATAGCATATTCTTCATCCGTACCCGCAAAGGTAGAGATACTTAAAATACCTGAATGACGAATATCAAAAACACGCTGGGGAGGAAGCAATTGGAGGTTAGTCTTAATCTGCTCACACCATGCTGAGTAGAAATCCTTTTTATTAACACTATTTGTCTGGAAAGTACCATCGCTTTGGCGACGACCTCTTGTGAGTTGAGTGAAATGAGAATCTTTTAAACCCATTCTGTATAAAATATTTTTAAACTTACTAATACTGTATTTATCTTTCTCCTCATTTAGGTAATTTAAGAAATTGTTGTTTATTACGAGTGGAGTGGTCATAACATAAGGACCCGCCTTTGAAGTACTTAGTTGTAGGAATACGATTCCTGCTCCTGCAATCTTTTCTGTAACTTCTGGAATCATTTTACTTTTCTTCCTAGGAATTATCTTTTCATTCTCTAATTTTGTTCTAACTTTAAATTTAAAATCTAAATTTGGTAAAGGCTGTGGAGTATGATCAATATGCTCAATGTTTAAATTTACTTCCCTTAATACCGTTATAACTGTCTCCCCTCTAATTTTAGTATATGCTTCATAATAATTTGCTCTGAATATAGAAATCCCTGTTGAGAGATACAAGTCTCTGTCAGCTTCGAAAATTTGAGTAAATCCTTCATTATGAGCCCAATATTTATTACTATGTATTCGATATTCTGAGGCAGAAAATACGAATTTGCTGGCAAGTTTATAACCTTCGTCGTCAGCAACGAATATATTTGTATGTACTACACCTTCTTCGTCTTTGAAACCTGCATATATTCGGGAACCGTCTGATGAATACATTCTTTTTTCAATTAATCCTATTGGCACTAATACTATTTGCCCAGTAATTTTATGATATACTGTTAAAGCCCCATTTTCTTTGATATAGTCTTGTAGCTCTTGGTCTGTTGTTATATCTTCCCCAAAAACTTCGAGATCAGCAAAATCCAAAATACTGAGTTTTGTGGGAAGCTTGAAGTGGGGACCATATTCATAAGCCAGACTTAATCTTAAGGTAGGGCTGGTTATACCTCCTGAGGAGTATTCGTAGTCAAATATTAAATTTACTAAGTTGTCTTGGATAATATCATTTAGGTCTTCTAAACCTGAACCAGTCAACAATTCATTCATAAAATAAGGACCACTAAATTCACTTTTCGCTATAGTTTTTATTGATGTCTTAAAATCATTATCTTTGAACAGGTCATCGATGAATTGCGTAATCGTACTACGTCCTATAATACTAGTTGGATTATCATTATTATAGGTTGAGATTTCTGAGTTTATTTTATTTATAACTTTTATCAAAAACAATTCATGGTCTTCTAGTTTATGATTGAGATTTGTTGTCATCTTAGAGAAGATTGATTTAAGAAGTCTTCTGACATTAGCTTCTGTCTCAGGAGTCTCAAATGGAGCGAGTATTGAATACTCATTTTTCAAAGACAATATTGGAGCTACCACACTAATCTCTGCCTTCATGGGATTTACCATAAAATCTCTGATTTCCTTGAACCTTGATTCCAGGATCGAGAGGGAAAGTATAGAAGCAGAAACTCCATCATTGCTTAAACCATCTATAAGTCTAAAAGGTGACAGAGTAAAATCATTAAGCATTGTACTCTTTATCTCTGTTATTAAAACTACTCCTAACTTCGTGAATTCAATGATACCTAAACCGTCAAAAAGTCTTCCTGCCAATGTGGGCTGAGAGTAGAACTTTATACCGTTATATTCTAATTGAAAATTATTGAGAGAGTTTTCGTTATTTGGATCATATTTTATTGTATCGTAGACATTAGTATCCCAGAGGTCGGAGTATTTTAATTCAGGATCCGATTCTACTTTTAATACTAGACTATCCCATATAGAAGAAACCCTTCTGGATAATCTGTTCAAATTATAGGCAGTTTCTTGAATAAAACCAAAATCTTTTAAAGTTGTAATGGAAATTAACTTTGTTGGTGCTACTCTCGGATGAGCTAAGAAACTTGCCAGAAAGGAATTTAGTACTAATTGTTTACCGGTATCAGAAGTAAATAGTTTTCTTAAGTTTTGTATATTGTTATTGTCATTTAAGAATTCCCTAAGCTTCTGGGGGAATTCTTCTGTTATTAGGTCTTCTTTATAAATGCCGGCATATTCCATTATCACCGAAAGAATAGCGAATTGTGTCTGATGATTTAAAACCTCGAGGACTTCGATTTCAGTCTTTGTATCTCTCAACCGAGAAAAAGTAAAACTTGCATATAATCTGTCTATAAGTTTATCATAACCCATTCTGTTTATAGATCTGAGATGATCCTTCTTGAAATATGAGTCGAAATGGCTTTTAAGCAAGGATTTAGGGACTTTATTGCGAAGTAGTTTTTCTATGCTTCCTAATTTCCTGTTTCTTCTCCACTCATTGAGGATCTCATCCTCTAAGTTGAAGGTGTCGGGATTTTTTACAATATCAAAAAGCTCAGAAATTACTGTAAATGCTTTTTCAAAAGTCTTTACATCTGATTCAGAGTGCACAACTTCTTCAAACTGGGATTTAAAGCCAAAATTAAAAGTCTCATAAAAGAATTTTGCTGCTTCAGATGAAAAATAAGCAACTTTTGAATCAGTTCGAACTAGGTCAATTTCTTTAATCTGGGAAATATAATTTCTATACTCCTTCTTGTTGTATATATCCACTAATCGAACAAGTTTAATATCTGGTTCCCCAATCGTGCTTAGGCCCATATCGTCAAGAATGTCATAAAGTGGTTTGTCCCCCATCCTTTTTCCCTTACCATACTTATTTAGATAAAAAGCATTTGGGTGGAACAGTATAGATTCTGTCTCTTTTGGGTTACTAGGATCATTTTTGGTTAGGTGTCATATTCTCTTTTAAAAAAAGATTTTTCAACATCTCTAACTGGACCTTGTTTGAATTACCCCAAGAATTTATCAGAAAAATTGAAAATATCGAAATTATAGAGACAAAATCAGGAGCCCTACTACTAACTGATAAGTCCTCTGATAGCTTTCTACTCCAGGAATATATCGGCTCTGAAATATCGGTAAAAAATGGAGAAATTTTAATATCCGAAAGAAAGTCATATGAGTATGAGGGAAAACAAACTGTTTATTATCTAATAACCTTAAAAAATACGTTAGTCGAGAAGAAGATCGTACCAGAACTAAAGATTAGGTTGAGCGAAGGGTTATATACCAAAAATTCATTAAAAGTTGGGAATAAGATTGAGATTAGAGGTAAGTTGATTAAAGATAAATTTCAAGGTCTTTTAGTGAAATTCATACGCCATGTTACTGTTGGAAAGCCTGAGAGGATTACTATAATACCCCCCACTAATGATAAGCATTGGACATTAAAAAGCTCGAGTAATGCGAATAAATCGTACACTATAACATTAAAA
>CAZRBD010000067.1:0-20301 GCA_964598265.1 uncultured archaeon | reverse complement strand
AAAAACACCCGAATGGGCTGAAAAGATCTGTCAAGTACCTGCAGAAACGATTAGACAATTAGCTCGTGAATATGCAACCACTAAACCCAGCGCGCTTATGGCTGGGTGGGGGCCTGCGAGGACTGCAAGAGGAGAACAGTACTCAAGAGCTGCCAATGTTCTATGTGCTATTACTGGAAATATAGGAATTCAAGGAGGATATGCTTCAGGTTTTATGCGCCCATATTACAGCCGTGAAACCGTAACATCAAGGCAGAAAAAGAAGTCTGGACCTATTACACAGGAAGAAAAATTAGAAATGACTAGGAAAAAGACTCCAAGGGGAAACCCAGTTGATTGGGGCGCAGCTCCTCGGAAAGATGCTTTATTTAAATTAACAGGGGGAACAAATCCAGCAAGTACTCGAATTCATTCTCATGAATATTACGATGCCATTCTTAAGGGAAAAAAAGGAGGTTATCCCGCAGATTTAAAAATGGCTTATATATGTGGTAAAAATCGTCTAAATCAAACCGCTAATGTAAATAAAGGAATAAAAGCTTTAAAATCATTAGAATTTATAGTAGTCCATGAACAATTTATGAATCCTACAGCCAAATTTGCTGATATTTTATTACCAGTTAACACATTTATGGAGCGAAATGACATTGCAGTTCCATGGCTTGGATCTCCTTATTATATTTACCTAAACAAAGCGATTAATTCACTTTATGAATCTAAATCTGATTTGGAAATATGTAGGACACTTTCTAAAAAATTAGGAATCAAATCTAGCCTTCTTGATTTATCTGAAGACCAAATTTTAAGAATATTTACTTCTCCACGGAAAGATATCAAAAATTACAATAAAATGAAAAAAGATGGGTATTATAAAGTTAAAGTGGAAGAACTATTTATCGCTTTTAAAGAACAAATTGAAAATCCTGAAAATAATCCTTTCCCAACACTATCTGGAAAAATTGAAATTTATTGTGAACATATAGCGGAATTAAACATACTTGATATGCCACCAATTCCAAAATATATGAGCCATGATGAACATTATGATGCTCCTTTAGCAAAAAAGTATCCTTTACAACTTATTACTCCTCATAATAAAAGAAGGACACACTCAAGTTTGGAAATGATTCCATGGTTAAGGGAAATAGAATCGTATGGAGTTTGGATTAATTCTATTGATGCTGACTCGAGAGGGATTAAAGACGGTGATTTAGTTGACATCTATAATGACAGAGGAAGGATTCGAATTAATACTAAAGTTACAGAACGTGTGATGCCAGGAGTTGTCGTTGTTTATCAAGGAGCATGGTATAATCCTGATAAAGATGGCGTTGATCTTGGAGGTTGTGGAAATGTTTTAACAAAAGATTCCTTTTCTCCTGGTGGTGCTTTTCCTATGAATAGTGCACTCGTACAAGTAGAATTATTTCAAAAAAAACAGTCAGAGGAGTCATCATGAACCAAATGGGCTTTTATATTGATCAAACTCGCTGCACAGGATGTTATACCTGCTCAGTTGCTTGTAAAGATTGGAATGATATTGATGCGGGACCTACAAATTGGATGCGAATCAAAAAAATTGAAAAAGGTAAATTTCCTGATTTATCTTTAGCGTATCTACCTATTGCCTGTAACCACTGTGCAGATCCTCCATGTGTAAAAGCATGTCCTACGCAGGCTATTATAAAAAGGGATATAGATGGAATAGTCGTTGTTAATCAAGAAAATTGTATTGGAAAGGATGAATGTGGTTTTAAATGTATAAAAGTTTGTCCTTGGGAAGCGCCACAATTCAGTAATGAAGTAAATGCTAAAATGCAAAAATGCAACCTATGTTTGGATAGATTAGAAAATGGTCTTCAAACTATCTGTGTAGATTCATGTCCTATGTACGCTCTTGATGTGGATTCTTTAGTGAACTTAAAGGAAAAGTATGGAAATCAATTCGAAGCCGAAGGTTTTATTTATAATAAAAAGATTAAACCTTCAGTAATTTTTAAATCAAAAAAATCTTAAATACTTATCTTTTATTGTGAACTTTAACTCAGAGAGAGTTCTTTATATCTATACCCTTAAAATAAACTATTAAATATTTGCAGAGATAATCTTATATTATAATTAAATTAAGGAATTACTCAAAAAATTCAATTCATAAAAATAAGTGAAAAATAGGAATGTCAAAAATAGATGTAGATTCAGTAGGACAAACAAGAGAGGGAACATTTAAGTACGATTGGAAAATGAGTGCCTTGTATAATTTAGGAATTGGTGCACAAGCAGAAGATTTAGCTTTTGTTTATGAAAGAGTACAAAGTGGCATGAAAGTATTTCCGAGTTTTGCAACGATAGTAGCAGGTAGCGGACTATTTTTCCCAAAGGGAACTGATTTTGTCCGATTATTACATGGTGAGCAATTAATCCGTCTTTATGTACCTTTTAAACCAAACGGAACAATAAATACTAAAGGGGTTATAGAACATATATACGATAAAGGTAAAGCTGCTGTCATACATACAAAAATATCTGGATATGCGCCAGAAGGTGAGCATATATTTGATACAAAGTATGTTTTTTTCGTTGGTGGTTCAGGCGGTTTCGGTGGTGACCCCGGACCAAAAACTGAGCCCATAATTCCTCCCGAAGGGGTAGAACCAGATTTTAGCATTTCTTATCAAACCAGTACAAATCAAGCAGCATTTTATAGACTAAATGGAGATTTTAATCCACTACATATCGATCCGAACTTTGCGAAAAGGGCAGGTCAACCAAAACCAATTCTTCATGGTTTATGCACATACGGGATTGCTACACGTGCTATTGTTATCGGACTATGTAGTGGGGATGTTTCTCGTTTTAAAGAATTCAGTGCAAGATTTAAAGGTGTCGTGTTTCCTGGAGAGACTCTCACTACTGAAGGTTGGAAGGAAAATGAACGATATATCATTCAGGTACGAACAGACCGAGGTTCGGTTGTACTAGGAAACGCTTATGCCATTGTTGAATAATTTTCAAAAAAAATCCTATTTTCTTTTTTTGTTTTAAGTAAAGACTAATTACTAATAGAAATTGAAAAAAAAAAATGTTTCTTAATTTTTACGTGGAGGGATCATTCTTACCATCCTTGGCCCTTCTATAAGAGAAATAGCATTTTCAGGGCAGTGATAGGCACATACACCACATCCTGCACAGAATTCTTCAATTCTTTCTGCTTTATCGTCATCATTTAATTCGATGGCTTTATTATAGCACAGATCAACACATGTACCGCATCCTGTACATAAATCTTCATCGATACTGGCTAAATAATTTGTTTCATTGACTACAGGAAAAATTAAACAATCTCGTGCAGTCATGCAACAACAGTTACAACAATTACAGATTGCGACTTCTTCGGCTGATGAATTACCGTATTTATGATAGGCTTTATGAACTAATCCTGCATCTTCGCACTTTTTAAGGATTTTCAATGCTTCTTCTTTAGAGACTAATTTAGAGAAACCATGCTTAGAAGTATGCCTTGCTGATTTCCCTAAGGTCATGCAAGTTGGTGTAATTTCTATCATCTTACAGGGATTATCTAGGAATTCTTGATGTTGACGACAATAACAAATTCCTACGGCGATATCATCATATTTTTCAATGAGTTCTCTAATTTGTTGAGTTGGTAATATTTTTTCTGTAGGGACTTCTAGTTCTTCATTTACGATAACGTTAATCTCTTCACCTGTTTCTAAGTTTTCTAATATCGGAATTGTACGGTCCATTGGTGGCATACGATTCAAAGCAGCACTATATCCGTCATATTGAGATTGGACCTCACCGCTATGTTCTTCATTCAATTTACCAAATAACCGTGCTATCTTATAATTTTCCTCAGATTTCTCAAGGTTTTGCATGAAAATATATTCAAATTGCCTGTGAAATGGGAACATTTGATATACAATTACACCACTACGATTAGGTTGGTTTATTATTACACCCATTTTTGCTAAAGCATCTGCTTTCTTTAAGATCTCTTTTTCAGATAATCCACTACTCTCCTTCAATTGTTCCATTGTTTGAGATTTCTGGTTTTCAAAAGCCAGAACGAAATCTAGATTTTCATCTTTGACAGTTATTTTTAGAATTTCATGTATAGTTTCTGAAAATGGGAATTGAAATACTAATCATTTAAATAAATCATTATTATCTTTTTCATAATCAGTTTATCTCAATTTAAGTATTTTTTTTTAATATATCATTTATCAGTATTTTATTGCAAACTAAAATGAAAATAAAGTTTTATTATTTATCTTGATAAATTATCTTTTATTTTTAGGGAAATGGTAAAAGAATTAAATAGTTCAATAATCATTTTTAATTAATACAAATTAAGAACTATTAATTTTTATTTCAACGAGTTGGAATATATGAGTCCAGAATATGAGACTATTTTATATGAAAAAAAGGATAAAGTTGCGGTTATAACGCTTAATCGCCCTGAGAGAATGAATGCTATCAATGTTCAGATGAATGCAGATTTGAAAAATTCACTAAAAGAAGCTAAAGAAGATTCTGATGTGAGAGCAATAGTTATAACGGGAGCAGGGAAAGCATTTTGTGCAGGCGCAGATGTACAGGAGTTTGCAAGTGGAAAATTTAGGGAAAAAGTCGCTGGAGGTAGACCAATTATACATCCATATGATTTCTTCAGATTATATAAACCAATTATTGCTGCTGTGAACGGAGTCGCTGTTGGGTTTGGAACTAATTTAACGTTAAGCTGTGACATCATTTATGCTTCAGAGAAGGCCAGTTTTGGAGAGTTCTTCATTCGCATGGGTTTAATTCCTGATATGAACGGAAGTTTTTTGTTACCTAAATTTCTTGGCATCCATAAAGCAAAGGAGCTTATTTTTAGTGGTAAACGAATATTTGCTGATGAGGCATTTAAAATTGGATTAGTTAATCAGGTATTTCCTCATGAAGAGTTAATGCCTAAAACAATGGAGTTTGCAAATCATTTAGCAGATCAAGCACCAATTGCATTAGCACTCTCGAAGGAAGCTATACACAAGGCTTACGAAAAGACTTTCGATGAGATGTTAGCTGTAGAAAGGGAATTTAATGCCAAATGTTATGCTTCTGAAGATCACAGGGAAGCTGCTACTGCTTGGGTTGAAAAACGTAAACCAGTCTTTAAAGGCAAGTAAAAAATTAATTTACTTTTTTTTCAAATATCTTTTTAAAGAATTATTAAAAGAAAAAAAGAGATTCATAGTCTAATCTTCTTTCTAGGAGGTATATAATATAGAGAGGGATTAGTTCCTTCCTCAGGTTTGAGTTGAAATGTATTTTTTTCAGAGATCTTTTTCGACACAACGCTATTAGAGTCGTTTAAATCATAAGTTCTTATCTAAGATAACGGGTCCATCTTCCCGTTTTATAAGAGCTTCGGTGGGGCATGAATCTACACAGGGAGGATTATTACAATGATTGCATAATCGTGGGAGGAAATTCATTTCAAGATTAGGAAAGTTTCCTCTTGGGGTATCTTTTTGACTCCCACCCTGAGTTTCAACGTTAATCCAAAAAATTTTTGTATTATTTTCTATACGGCAAGCAACGCTACAAGCTTCACAACCAATACACCTCTCTTGGTCTATAACCATTCCAAATCGTCTACTCATTTTTCCACGCCCTTATATTTCATTAATTCAACAGCAACATCATTCATATGCATATTAGGCTCATATATTTTATCTTGAACGGGATTTATGATATCGTGAGTGAGATGATTCAAACTACCCTCTCTGAACTGTTCGATCCACCACCCTTCAGTAATGTCAAGCACGCCAGGTTTAATACCTTCAGTCACTCTTGCTTTTAGTGTTGTACGAGCTCTATCGTTATAAACTGAAACAATATCACCATTAGTTATGTTTCGCTCTTGAGCATCAATAGGATTTATATCAACCACAGGTTCAGGGTTTAGATCTAATAAAGATTGCACATTCGCAAACATGGAATGTGTCCGAAAACGATTATGACCACTAATGAGAGCTAATTTATATTTACTTTTACTTATAGAAACTGGAGCTTCTATAGGTGGTAAATAAACTGGAAGAGCCTCTCCATCTTCTACCAATTGTTCTGCATATAATTCGATCTTACCGGATGGAGTTCGAAAAGACAACGGAAAGTTACCACCTTCAGGAAGAGGTTGTAATTTTACAGCTCCTTTTTTAAGAGATTCTCTGCTCACTCTTTTTAATGAAGGATGATCTATGATGAGATCAATTAATCCCTCCTCTCCCCCTTTAAAATACTCTCCAAATTCAAGCCTTTCTGCTAGTTCAGCAACAATCGTTGCATCCGATTTAGATTCATATAAAGGATTAATAACTTTTTGTTGAAGTTGAAGATACGGATATGGATGAGGTAAGAAATCTGAAAATTCTAAAAAACTACATACAGGAAGCAAAAGATCAGCGTAGCGTGCTGTAGGGGTTATAAATAACTCTGTTTGGACGATAAAATCTAATTTAGGGAAAAAATCTTTGATTATTTTATTGGAATTAGCACATTGGTTTAAAAAGTTGATGAAAGCAAACCAAACTGCCTTAATTGGGTACGGTTTTTCTGAAATAACCGCATCATAAAGATTAAGAATTCCCATTCTATGAAAGCTAGGCTTTTCAGGTATAGCTTTAAGAAATGGATCCCAATTGAGCACAGCTGGCATATATCCAGAACTAAATGAGGTGGTAACATGTCCTGTAATGCTTGCTACACTTATTAAACCTCTCAGTGAGATATCTCCATGATAAGTTCGAGTAAAGCCCATATGAGTATAAAAAACAACATTCTTTGTTGAAGCTATTTTTTCTGCCAATTTTATTATAAGATCCTCTTGTACTCCCGATATTTCGGAGGTTTCCTTAGGTGTATATTGCAAGGTTAAATCCTCTAGCATATGGAGTGCTGGTTTACACTCGATTCCATTCACTTTAAAGGATCCAGAAAGGCAGGCTTCCTTAACATTGGATCGCCGCATTGCTTTATAAGAGTCTGTTGGTTCATGCCATATTATGTATGCATTTTCCTTTTTCATTCCAATATCCTTTCCATGTAAGAATTTACCTGTGTCAGCTCTTACTAAATAAGATCCATTAGTAAATTCTCGTACAAATTCAGGATCATAGATCCTTTTCTGAAATATAACGTGCATTAATCCTAAAGCTAAAGCACTGTCAGTCCCAGGTTTAAGTCCAATATATTCATCAGCCTTGGAAGCAGTTACAGTAAATCGAGGATCGATTACTACAACCTGTGTTCCATTTTCTTTTGCATCCAATACCTTCCGCATAGTTTGTAAGGGCATTGACTCTGCGGGATTTGATCCCCAAATAATGAGTAAGTTAGGCCATTTTCTCTGCCAAAATTCTCCAAATAAATGCATATAAGGAAATTGATGCCCAAAAATCACACGAGAACCACAAGGTAATCCTGCATCTCCATAACCCCATGCAGATACTCGAGTACTTTGAGTTAAACTTGCTAATCTAAGATAAGCACCAAATTTAGTAGTCCCTGATCCAGGACCGCCTAGAACCCAACCAATAGATTTCCAGCCATAATCTTCTGAAATTTTTTTAAATTTTGAAATGATGGTATCATATGCTTCATCCCAAGAGATACGCTTAAATTTAGCTTCACCTCTTTCCCCGATCCGTTTCATAGGATATTTAATCCGATCGGGGTGATAAGTTATTTCTAAACTAGAAAGTCCTCGAAGACAAATTCGACGATCTTTTTCATCTGGAAAATCGCCGGGCTCTAATTTAATAACTCGGTTATCCCTAACATGTGCTAAAATGCCACAACAATCAATACCACAATGAGCTGGACACGCAGTCCTAATTAAATGGAAATCTTTATTAGTGTTTATCATGGATAGGTACCTGTTTTTTTATTACATTTTAGTTTCAATTCGATTAAATAATAATTAAAAAATTATTTTTACTATGAAGGTAAACTATATTAATTTAATTCCTATTAAAATATCAGTTTATTCCGGAGGTCCCCACCTAATAACTCCGGCATTCCACGCCCATCCAATGCCAGCTGAAACAATAACGACAATATCCCCATCCTTGATTTTTCCATCTCTAAGTCCATATTCAATTGAAATTATACCATCATTTTGTCCATTATGTCCAATATCTTCGAAGTATGTTGATTGAGAATATGGATCTACCCCCACAGCTTTAGCAACATACTCAAAAGCGCTCCTTTTCATGTGAAGAAGAGCTAAATAGTCAATATCCTCACGAGTAATGCCAGATTTCGTTAAAGCCTTATCAATTACTCGTACAAATGAATCCATAGAATATTTATCTAACCGATCTTTTAATCCTTCAGGATCAGGAACATCCAAAAAATTTAAACCATCTTCTAAACATTTGGCAGTAAGAGGCTGAATAGTGCCTCCTGCTGGAATATACACATCATCTGCAAACCTACCATCAGAAATAGAGCTAATTCCCAAAATTTCATTAGTATTATAATCTCCGCGAATAATCGCGGCAACCCCACTAGCAGCTAAACTAATCATGAATCTGGATCTCTGATTTTTATAATTAATTAAATCGCAATTCCTATAACCGCTTGCCACCAATATTCTATTGATACTTGGATTAGTTTGAATTAAACTTTTAGCTATTATCATCCCAACTAAAAAAGTACCACATCGCTGATTAACATCAAAAGCCCATGACTTCATTGGATTTCCTAATAATTGTTGAAGTTTTATTCCATTTACCACCAATGGTCGTTCAGCATAAACCTCACCTGCCCAAATAATTACATCTAAATCATCAGGGACAATACCAGCTCTTTTAAGGGCTTGAAGACTAGCATTTGCTCCCATTTGAACAGTATGATCTTCTGGCCCTGGTACACTTTTTCCAAGAAGTCCAAATTTTTCTTCAATTATATCCTTAGGAATTCCTGTTTCTTTAGACATGTATTCACTTGTGTGTCTTTCTTCAGGGATAAATACTCCCCATGATTCTAATCCTACGTTACGAAGATTCATTCTGAATTCACCTATTTCAATTCACGTTTTAAAATTTTTCCAGTGGCACTTGTAGGTAAGGAATCTCTTATCTCAAAATATTTTGGAACTTTATATTTTGCTAATCTTTCAATTAAGTACTCCCGAATTTCTTCACCAGTGACAGTTTTTTCTTGTTTTAAAGTAATAAAAGCTTTACCCACTTCACCCCACTTTTCATCAAGTACTCCGATTACAGCAGCCAAATCAACAGCGGGATGTTTAAAAAGTAGTTCTTCTATTTCAACAGGATAGATATTTTCGCCACCGCTGATGTACATCTCTTTTCTTCTGCCCACAATATAAAAATACCCCTCTTCATCTTGCATAACAAGATCTCCAGTATGAACCCAACCACCTGATTCAATTGTCTTTTTTGTTTCCTCAGGTTCATCCCAATATCCTGAAAATGTGTGAGGCCCTTTAAGTAATAATTCCCCAACATTTCCTTGTTTTACTTTCTCATTCGTTTGAGTATCAATAATTTTCATATCGCAGTGAAAAACAGGTAAACCTACTGAGGTTGGTTTCTCCTTAATTCGGTTTTCAGGAAGGTAGAAATTATTAGGCCCAACTTCAGTTAAGCCATAACCCATCTTAAATGGTTTATTTTTCGCCCAATACTTTTCCATAATAGCTACAGGACACGGGGCTCCGCCAGAAATGAAAGTTTTAACTGATTTAAGATTAGTAGAATTAAACTTTGGACTATTCGCAATTGCATGAAACATTGTTGGAACCCCTATTACAATAGTACACTTTTCTTGTTCAATGACTTTTAATGTTTCTTCTGGATTGAAATCACCCATCAAAATTGTTTTTGCACCAAGGTGATAAAAAGGGACGAGGAGAACATTCCACCCACCAGTATGAAATAATGGAAAAAGGAGAGGTTGAATATCATTTGAATTTAAACTCCAAGAAAGAATGGTATTTACTGAATTCCAATAAATCATTCTATGAGAAAGGATCGCTCCTTTTGGTAGACCTGTTGTTCCGCCAGTAAATAAAATAAGATGAGGATCTTCAAATTTAATGGTAGGTTTTTTAAATATGGATTTGGAAACGTCATTCATTAACATTTGAGATGCTGGATCATTTTGTATTGGTCTATTTCCCATTACAATGTTTTCAGCTATTAAATTTGTCTCTTTTATATAGTTCGTCAGAGATTCCAACCCAGGATCATAAAATAAGAGTGAAGGCTTAGTTTTCTTAATTAAATATTCCAATTCTTGAACAGATAATCTAATATTAAAAGGGACTAATATAGCTCCAATTTTTCCGGTTGCTAAGAATAGATCTATACACTCAATCCGATTTGTAGAGAACATCGCAATACGATCTCCTTTGGAAATGCCTTTGTTCTGTAGAACTTGAGCGAGGTGATTTGCTCGAATATTAAGCTCATTATACGTGTACCTTTTTTTTTCTATAAAATCAATGATAGCTTCTTGATTTGGCGTTAAAATAGCACGTCTTCCGGACCAATCTCCAATCCAAGAAAAATCTTTAACGATCGAATAATCTTCTTCTTTAAGCATTCTCTCACTCCACCATTAATTTTAAGTGCAATGAAATTTTGAAAGTGTATTTTTTACTTTATTCATAATTTAATTTTTAAAACATTTAAAGATTTAAACTTAAGTAAATGAGTTATTTTTTCATAAAAAATAGGAATCAGGAAAAATTAAAAAAAAAATTTTAAAATTATAATTTAAGTGTTATTTAATGGATTTTCTTCTTTCGCATTATTACGTACACAACTGATACAACAGACACAGCAGAAACGGTAAGGGTAATTCCGATCTCGAATCCAGGGATAGGTGCTGCAGGAAATCCTGTATATTTAAGTAGTGTATATGAGGTTACACCCCAATAATCACTCATCACCCAATCTTTCCATATAACAAATCCCTCTTTACTTTGTGAAACAAAGATCCACGGATATTGATAATTCTGCGACCAATTGGCGATCTTATTCATTACAGTCCCTCTTGCAGTATCATTTGTCAGATACATTTCATGTACCCATGCATCAGTTTCTGTGGCATACGTGAAAGCTAAATTGAAGTCTGGCCAAAATATACTATCACTAAAATCATAATATGGTGGTCGCCATCTTCCATCATCTGGGTCTGCATAGTAAGCATCTATCCACCCTTCAGAAATAACTTCAGGAATGTTCCAATCCAGAGGCCATGCGTCCGCTGAAAATACAGGGAATCCGTTAAGCCAATAAATCTGAGCTTCTGTCCATATCGTGGTAGGAACTTTATATCCCAACGCTCCTGTTTCGTCAGCTAGTGTAACTCCAATGTCTTCAAGAGAAGTTTGAAACACATTTTTCAGTGTTTCAAAATTATCATCCCAATAAAATTCTAGTGACCATATTGGTGTTTTTCCACCCACGCTATTTGCAACATCCTGCCAATCAGAATCAGTACTACTCGCTGTTAGACCTTGGGCTGCGGTAATTGGTCCGAAAATAGGATCATTTAGTAAAGTCTCTCGTGCTATAGTGAGATCGTGAGTTGCTATTGGTACAGTATCATCATAATATATATTGGTAACGCCCAATGCACTTGCACGTACAGCGCGTCCATTTAAACCCACATTAATATATTGATCATAATTGAATGCATAGGACATCGCTTTACGGAGTGCCCGAGGTACTCCATCTGGTGTATTCCCTGAAGGATAACCTGATAGGTAAGTAGTGCTCCAATTAATTATGCCCCACGATTGATCCCACCACGTTTCATCAATACAATTTAAAGTGATTGCTGTGATATAATCTGATGGTTTGGTCTCCATGTATCTAATTTGATTATTCGACATTACATCATTATAATCAACAGGAGTAAAGAAATTGTCAAGTGCATAATCTATAGCATTTGTCATCAACGCTGTGTTACGAGATTCTATACCTAATGTACCCGCTGGCCATGTAATTATGTCAATAAAATCTGCATCATACCATCCAGCAGCTTCAAGAGCGGTCCGGTTCCAATAATTAGGGTTTTTTTGCAGAGAACCGCCTCCTGGTTCAGCAGTTTCATCATGGTCTATATACATATAAGGACCTGTCCCAATCATATGGTCTGGATAATCCGAATCATCATTATCGAACCCATAAACCCCTGTATCCCAAAAGTCTGCATAAGTTTCCATTGACATATATCGTATTAAACCTACAGAAGTCATTCCATACATATTCCAATCATTAAATTCAATCCTGATTTCTCCACCAGAAGCTTGATCATCAGTAATTACAACTCGTTTGACAATAGGGTATAGATTATAGGGAGTATGAAGTGTTGCACCATCCATGGGTCTAGGGTTAAAATAGCCATCATATACCCCGAATGGGTAAGGATCTATTAAACTAGTCAGATTCCAACTCTCAGTATAATAATCCGCATAATTGGCTACAGGATACCAATATGTATCTCTATTACGTAAGTCGCCTCTACCGGTTAGATTCCCAGTGATTATCCACACCCGATCTATATTCCATTTCGCTACAGTCGCATTCCATGCAGAACCATCATGAAAAGTAACACCTTCTCGCAGTCTAAAAGTTATATTTTCTGCTCCACCTTTATTTATGAATCCTTTTGAATTCATCTCCTCCGGCCAGTACTCAAATTCCCAACTTGTTGCCAGTGCTGGTATGTATGTGTCTTGTTTAGGGACTCCTGCTGAGAATCCTCTATCATAATCCTTATTTGTATAATACATAAATTCAGTTGTACTAGGCCAATACCATAGATCAACAATACCATAACGACTACTAATGGCTATATCCCAGTCTACTGCAGGGGTACCAGTTAATCCTATCCTAAAACGACGTGTTTCATCATCATCTTGAGCTACGACAGATGTTAAGAAGGGGAACATGAAAGATCCAAGTAATATTGCAATAATAAATGTTTTTGAGAACTTTTTCATGTTTGTTTTCATCCTTTTTTTTTTAGATTATTGTTATTTTAACAAAGTTGTTAATCAAGTTTAATTTATAAACTTAATATAAAGTAGGGATGATCCTCTATATAAACATTTCAATTTAATTTTACATTTACGTACGTAATTAAAGGGAAGAACTTTAAATAAATAACAAGAATTAAAAAGCATATATATTTTTCATTATACACTGGATATTATTATATGTAGAAGGAAGCAAATTGAAACATTCTAGTGCTATAGAAGATCATAAACAAATTTTAGAACATAATCTCAAAGAACAAGGATATTTTTCTATAGATTGGGGAAGACAAGGTGGAGTTATTCTTGGTTATATCTTAGTTTTTTTGGGTTATTATGGAATCATTGCTAACACTTATACATTTGATCAATACGGTAGGTGGATTTCTTTTACCGAAATGAATAAGAAATTCCTTATCTGGACATATATTACCTATATTCAATCTTATTTCTTGCCTGCTATATTTTTATTTTTGGTAAGTTTTATGTTAACCTACAAAGAAGAGATTCCACAATATGGTATTAAAGCTTCGTTATGGCTAGTCCCTTTCATTGTTGTTCAAGGATTCATTTTTTATTTCTTTATGTATGGATTATCATTTGAACCTTTTATATTTCAATTTGCATCTGGTGAGGGATATTTAAATATATTAATATTATATGGAGTAGTTATTTCTGGTTCAATAAGTGGTATGAAAATTAAATATAATAGAATAAAAAAACGCCAATCTTATTATGTGGAGTAATTATCAAATATAATATATGGAGGTCCGAAAATGAGTCGTAAATCCCAAAACATGATAAAATATATAATCAAACGAGTGCTACTAATGGTTCCTATGTTAATTGTAGTATTGATATTTACATGGTTTTTATCTCGTATGATGGCTGTAAATCCGTATGTAAATAGAATAGGACTTACAATGGATCGTGATGTTTACGAGAGAGAGTTGAAAAGACTTGGATATTATGATCCTTGGTATATTCAACTCGTAACTTATCTTAGAAATTTCTTTACAGGTCAATGGGGTGAATCTTATATTGTTGTACCGGATAGATCGGTTCTCGAAATTATAGGTATTATATTCCCTAAAACAATTGAGTTGATGATATTCTCAATTATTATTACTCCAATTTTAGGTGTAAAATTAGGTATATCATCCGCAAAAAATAGAGGTAAACCAAAAGATACTGGTATTCGATTTGCTGCAGTCCTTGGAGCGGGATTTCCTGTTTTTTGGATAGCCACATTGATTCAAAGATTTGTAGGATTAAGCTTAAAAACATTTACATTGGGGGCCATTAACCTTGAAGTAGTGTTTGGAAACACACCAGGATTACCAAAACCAGTTCCTTCAGGTGGGTTCAGCACAGGATTTCGAATTCTCGACAGTTTTTTTTATAATGATCAAATATTTTTATGGGACACACTACTACATCTTATATTACCAGTAACTTGTATGATTTTTGTATCATTAGCAGGTCTCACGAGATTAACAAGATCTAGTATGTTAGAGGCTTTGGATCAGGATTATATTAGAACGGCCCGTGCTAAAGGGGTTCTTGAAAAAGATGTTGTTAATAAACATGCACTTCGAAATGCACTTCTTCCAACTAGTAATCTTATTATTGGGGGAACTGCGGCTGCTTTATTAGGCTCCCTTTTCATAGAAGTTACTTTTAATTATAAGGGTTTTGGATATTATATGGTCCAATCAATATTTCAAGGTGATTATTTATTGATAAACGGACTTTTAGTATTCGCTATTATAATTATACTCACTGGTACTCTTGTGACCGATGTTATGTATACGATCATTGATCCTCGAATAATCTATACTTAAGGAGTGTTGAAGATAATAAAATTCTAAAAGAAAAAGGTGATTTAATGACAACAGACCAAGTGATACTGAATGAATCTGAAGAAACACCAAATAAAAAAAGAAAAAATATAAAACGGTTATTGAAATTTTATTTAATCCCCGGGTGGCGTGATCCTGAATTTACTGCTCGTCAAAATCAAATTGAAATGATAAAGTCTAAGAGGAGATTATTCCGTCGCATTATTACACCTTTAACGTTAACAGGCCTTGCAATGGTTCTTTTTATAATAATATTGGCTGTATACGCTCCATGGTTTACACCTTTTACTATCGATGAATTAGCTGTACCATATTTACCTGATGACAGTTTACCTTTCGAAGATCCCTCACCAGCTCATCCTTTAGGTACCACAAAATTTGCGTTTGACCTACTTGGAAGGTTAATTTGGGGTGCTAGAACGGCAATGACAGCTGCTATGTTTCCCGTATTCATTTCCGTAACTGGAGGTATTATTCTTGGGACAATTTCGGCATACTTTGGTGGTAGGGTTGATACAATTATTATGCGTATTGTAGACTTTATGTATTCTCTACCTACCTTAATTCTTGTAATAATCATTACTCCAATGGTAGGTGGTAAATTAATTAATATTCTCTTAATTTGGGGTCTTCTTTACATACCTCTTAATACTAGATTTGTTCGATCTTTAGTTTTACAAGTAAAACAAAATGTTTTTGTTCGTGCTGCAATCACAGGTGGTGCTGATAAAATAAAAGTAATGTTTAAACACGTTTTTCCAAATGTAATTTCACCGATTCTAATCTCTCTTTTTGGCTCAATGGGATTTTCAGTTTTGGGATTTGCAAGCATTGCTTTCTTAGGTATGGGTGATCAAACAGTAACTGATTGGGGCACTGATATTTTGTATTCTAGAGCCAGAATGACTGCTATTGGACCCGCTTTTTGGCCTGGACTTTTAATTGGATTGACGGCTATAGGATTTATATTATTAGGTGATGGTTTGAGGGATGCGTTAGATCCCAAATTAACAATTTAATAAAGAGAGGATTCACAATTATAGGAATAATATTTCAATTAATATACCAAGCAAATTTCGGATTAGCTCTGATAGAAGCTTTAATTTCTGCGGTATTTTTATATATTACAGTTGTTATAATAAATAGATCTCTTCCAGAAGACATTCAAATACCAAAAAAAATATATAAAAGAAGTTCACTAGTTAGCGCTCTAATACTTTTTGGTATAATTCTGGGAATACGATTTATTTTCGAACTTCTTGGATATTGGGTTTTTATTTTTAGAATTTTAAATAATGATATATTCCTTTTTGGGATAATGGTCACATTATTTTTTCCTTTTCTCAAAATATATTTGTATAAATTTAGCACAAAGGAAAATGTAAACATTGACTCTTTTCTTAATAATCGTCAATTTAAAAAAGTATTTAAAATATTTGTTGTAATTATCTGGATTATTGTAGCATTATTTTTATCAATTGATATTCTACAAATACAGGTAGTTGAACTTATTGATCTACTAAAAATTAATGTTAGTGCAGAACCTGACGTTTTTTATATTGGATTTATTTGGGCTTTTGGTGCTCTTATTATAGACATTAGTTTCACATACCTAATTCAAAAAGCAAGGGCAATTGATAAAAGACTTCCTAAACAAATACTTAAGAAAGCCATAATTGTCGCTTTTCTTATCGCATTTGGGATTTGGTCAATCCAACTCTTTATTTTTGAGATCTATTTAAAAAGATTATTTGGAATAAATTTATTTGAACAAGATATCCGTGTACTTTTTGGAGTGGTTTCTGGAATATATATTGCATCATTTTTTGCTTTTTTAAAGTTAAAATTTTTACCATCTGCTACTAAAGAGAGTCAAATGAAAATTCAGAGAGCACTTGATGTTGAGGAAAAAATTCTTCCTGATTTTGGGAAGATGGGAAAAAAAAATGTAATTTTAGATGTTAAAGGTCTTACAACTTACTTTTACACAGAAGAAGGTATTGTTCGCGCAGTTGAACGTGTTTCTTTCAAAATACGTAAAGGAGAGACTCTTGGACTTGTAGGAGAAACTGGATGCGGAAAGTCGGTTACAGCACTATCTATTCTTCAGGTTGTACGACCTCCTGGTCAAATTGAAAAGGGACAAGTTTTATTTAGAGGAGAAGATTTACTTCAAAAATCTGAACTTGAAATAACAAAGTATCGAGGGAAAGATATTACTATGATTTTTCAGGATCCACTTAATTCTATAAATCCTATTTTTAAAATAGGTGACCAAATTGCTGAGGTATATCTCTTGCATATGGAAAATGAATTACTTGTAGAAGCCTCAAAACATCCGGATAAGAGTATATATAGTGTTGCTCGAGATTGGAGTCAAGATTTGTTAAGAGATTTAAATATCCCTTTTCCAGAGATGGTTTATGATAGATATCCTCATGAATTAAGTGGTGGAATGCGTCAAAGAGTCCAAATTGCCATGGGACTTGCATGTAGCCCCAAACTTTTAATAGCAGATGAGCCTACCACCGCATTGGATGTAACAATCCAAAATCAAATCCTTAAGTTAATGAAAGAGCTAAAGGAGAAGTATGATACCTCAATTCTGTTTATTACTCATGACTTAGGGATCATCTCAAAAATGTGTGATCATGTGGCTGTAATGTATAGTGGATATATTGTAGAATATGGAGAAATAAAACAGCTCTTTACAACACCATATCACCCCTATACGAGAGGACTAATAGCTTCTGTACCCGTTGTTGGAGAGAAGAAAGAATTATTAGAAGTAATCCCTGGATTGGTCCCTAATTTAATATATCCACCTTCAGGGTGTAGATTTCATCCTCGATGTCATTTTTGTTTTGAACCATGTGATTCTCTTGTTCCAAAAACTATAGAAATTGAGACGGACTATTTTGTTGCCTGTCACCTTTATGATCCAATATACAAAGATCAAGCAAAAAGTTCAATAAATAAAGTGGAAAGAACTAATCATACAACATAAGCTAGAATAATATCTTTTGTAGATTATCTAAAGAAATAATATTATAAAAAAAAAATAAAAGTATAATTCTCAATAAGTTAGCCAAAATAGAAGAAACGGGAGATAAATGTGATATTAGCCATTATAAATACGTTTTTCGAAGTCTTAAAAGAAGTCGCTATTTTGTTTATAGTGTTTACTATTGGTGTCTTTTTAATACGAAGTTATGGATTATCTATCTTAAGTTTTTGGGATAAAGTTGAGGATGACATTAAAGAAACATCATTCGAACCGAAAGAAAAAAAGGAGGATAATTCATCAAAAAATGCATTTATTATAAATATCCCTTGGCTAATTGTCGGATTATTATTTAGTTTAGGTTTTACTGCTTTTTTAGGTGAAAATATTTTAATAGAAATATTTAAAATAACAGTAAGTTTCCTAATTGGAATTATAGTTGCGAAGAAATTATATGAATTAGATTTTAAACAATCTTCATTATTTACAATTGTGATCCAGTTTTCTTTATTCGCTTTAGTATATATCTTTAGGTTAGCGTTAGTTCTCATTCTAACTTTAGTAGAAATTGCTATAATTGATAATAACCAACTTAGTGGCGCTGAAACAATCTTTATTATTTCACTTATTGCCATATTAGGTTTTACGGTATTTTTTAGTTATTGGGGGGATAAAGTACAGTTAATCAAAAGTAAGAGGATAATTTCAATCGTCAGTTTAATAATCGGATTCTACATTTTAACATCTTCTTTTACAAATCAACCTTTAGGTTTTTATTATGATTTCCCTATGTTTTTTGCTATAAGTTTAATAAGTACGACAATCACTGCGATTATTTTAAAACAAATTGCATATAATAATATTCCTTCCCAAGAATTTAGAGAGTTACGAGTTCTTGAAAAAGGAAAGAATTTACTCCAAGCAAAGGATCTTAAAGTTTATTACCCTCTTCTCGGAGGAATGCTTAAAAGACAAATAGGTGCTGTTAAAGCTGTAAATGGAGTTAATTTTGAGATAAAAACAGGAGAAACTCTTGGTCTAGTAGGAGAAAGTGGATGTGGCAAAACGACTGTTGCAAATGCGATTTTAGGATTAGTAGATAAAACTTCAGGAGAGATTCTCTTTCAAAACGAACCAATCCCTTTGAATTATCCTAAACATCTCAGACGAAAAATTCAAATTGTTTTTCAGGATCCTGATGCTTCATTAAATCCTCGGATGAAGGTGGTTGATATAATTGCCGAACCCTTAAAAAATTTGCTAGGTATAACAAAAAAGAGTAAAATTAGGGCACATGTCTTAAAATTATTAGAACAAGTTTCTTTAAAGCGAGAACATTTGGATCGGTTCCCTCATGAATTCTCAGGTGGTCAAAAACAAAGAATTGTTATTGCAAGAGCATTAGCATGCAATCCAGAGCTAATTATTTTAGATGAACCAACGTCTGCACTGGATGTATCAGTACAAGCCCAGATTCTTAATCTATTAAAAAGCTTACAGAATAAGTTTGGATATGGATTTCTTTTTATTACTCATAACTTAGCTGTTGTAAACCATATCGCTGATCGAATTGCAGTTATGTATTTAGGTAGATTTGTTGAAGTTGGAGAAACTAATCAAATCTTTTCAAATCCGACACACCCTTATACCCAAGCACTTCTTGCTTCAAGAACTGAAATCGATCCATATAATCAAGAAATAAGTTTTGTTATTCAGGGGGAAGTTCCGAGTCCTATTGCACCTCCTCCTGGATGTCATTTTAACCCACGATGTGTTTCAGATGCCCGCACAAAAGAATGTGAGTATGATCTCCCACATAAAATAAAGATTGATGAGGGTCATTATATTTGGTGTGTTAATCCTCCTGTCTCAAAAAACAAAGAGGGTACTGAAGTTAAAGAAAACATAGCTATAGAGTAGTAAAATTATATAATACAATTTACCATTTATAGTTATGATGCTATTCGCAATAATATTCGAGAATTTTAGCTAATTAATATAATTTTTTACTCTTAAATAAAATATTAAAACAGATGTTAGTATGAAAGAATTAAATAATAAAAATTGTCTTATTACAGGGGCTGCAAGTGGGATTGGACGCTCGTTTGCATTAGCGCTAGCAAAAGAAGGAATGAACCTCTATATCACAGATATTAATATGGAAGGTTTAGCAAAAGTTAAAAATGAAGTCGAAGAATTAGGTGCAAAAGTATATTCTGATAGGTGTGATGTGTCAAAATTTGAAGACTTCGAAGCTATAGCAAAAAATTTCTATTCCAAATTAGGTGATGTAGATCTTTTAATCAATAATGCAGGAATTGCCATTGCTGGAGGATTGAAGAATTTAGAGA
>CAZRBD010000066.1:15959-20309 GCA_964598265.1 uncultured archaeon | reverse complement strand
TTAATGTTGATACTGTGCCCGCATTCCAATGGAAGTGGTTCTATTTTTCTTCCACAACTACTACATACTAAACTCATGTCATATACACCTTGTAAATTATTTTGATTCTTATTATTATAATTTTGATTAGGCTAGATAAAAGTTCAGACTATAATTTAAACAGTAATCAACAAAAAACCAATTCTTTCTTAATTATTCCTATAAGGAGATTTATAAAAAATAATTTTTAAATACCTAAGTCAATAAAGTTAGAATTTAATCAAATTAAGGTTAAGATCTAATAGTCGTCTTAAAATAAATGATTATTTAATTAATAATAGGAGTTGAATGGTTAATATTATGAAATTTACCTACATCGAGTTAAAACTCTTTTCATTAATTAGGATCATCAATTTCTTTTCTCTATAGCTTTTTAAAAGATAATAAGATATAATTAGGATAGACAACTAGTGTTCTAATATAGATTTTATAAAATCAGGTGTTTTTATGGATTTTTCATTAAATGACCATCAAAAAATGATTAAAAAAATTACAAGGGAATTTGGTGCAGAATTTCTAGTCCCTGTAGCAAAAGAAAGCGACGAAAAGCAACAGTTAGATGAGATAGCTTTTCAGAAAATGAAGGAAATGAATTATTTTGGAGCTTGTATTCCACAAGAATACGGAGGAGCTGGATTTCATAATGATACAATCGGTTTTTGTATTATAATTGAGGAAATTGGACGTGCTGATGCAGCTTGGGGAATAACTATGGCTGTACATAATGGGGTTGCTGCTTATCCAATATATAAATTCGGAACTGAAGACCAGAAGCAAAGATATCTTCCTGATCTCGTGAAAGGAGATAAAGTAGGAGCTTTTTGTTTAACTGAAGCAAATGCAGGTTCAGATGCAGGAGGAGTACAAATGACGGCAGAAAAAGATGGAGATGAATGGATCCTAAATGGAACAAAGATATTCGCTACATCTGGTGGTATAGCTAAAACATTATTAGTAGTAGCTAAATCAGGTGAAAAAGATAGCAGGAAACAGTTGACTGTTTTTATAGTAGATGCAGAAAGTCCTGGTTATTCAGTAGGAATAAAAGAGGATAAGTTAGGAGTACGTGCCTCAAATACATCTGAGCTAGTGTTTCAGGATGTTCGAGTGCCTAATGAGAATATTCTAGGGAATACTGGAGAAGGTTTTAAGATGGCTATGAAAATTTTGGATTTTGGCAGAATAGGTATTGCTGCTCAATGTGTGGGTTTAGGACAAGCAGCGTTAGAAGCCTCAATAAAATATGCCAATGAAAGAGTTCAGTTCAACAAGCCTATTGGGAGGTTCCAAGCAATACAATGGAAGATTGCTGATATGGCTTGTGCTATTGAGTCGGCTCGGTTATTCACTTATAAAGCAGCAGATATGCATGATAAAGGAATACCATTTGGAATGGCTAGTTCAATGGCGAAATTAGTAGCTTCTGAAGCAGCAATGCTAGCTGCTCATGGTGCAGTTCAAATCCATGGAGGTTATGGCTTAATGAAAGCATACCCTGTAGAGAGATATTTCAGGGATGCAAAGATGGGAGAAATTTATGAAGGCACCTCTGAAATTCAAAGGTTAGTCATTGCCAACAATTTACTTAGAAAGGGAATATAATTGAAAGAAATGGGAATCATAATTATTAAATAACTAATTTTTCTTTCAAATTTTTGTATTATTATCGGAAAATTTATTTTTCTTGAATTAATTTTACGATTATAAAAAATTTGTTTATGATTAATGTTAGACTTAATTAAATAAATAGTGGTTTCGAATTGAAAATTTTTGTATGTATAAAACAAGTACCAGGAGTCTCAGAGGTAAAAATAGATCCTAATACCAATACTCTTGTTAGGGAAGGTGTGGAATCAATAATTAATCCCCCCGATCGAAACGCTATTGAATTAGCTCTGATATTAAAACAAATACATGGCGCTGAAGTTTTTGTTTTAAGTATGGGTCCCCCTCAAGCAGAAGAAGTACTACGTGAAGCAATAGCGATGGGAGCAGATAAGGGATACTTATTAACCGATAGAGCTTTTGCTGGAGCAGATACCTTAGCTACGTCTTATACTTTAGCTCTAGCAATTAAAAAAATTGTAAATGAAGATAAACCAGAAGAAAAATATCTTGTTATATGT
Source organism: uncultured archaeon (assembly GCA_964598265.1). GTDB lineage: Archaea > Asgardarchaeota > Lokiarchaeia > Sigyniarchaeales > SOKP01 > Loki-b32. Next base: position 18,144 of record CAZRBD010000066.1, on the reverse strand, counting down.
GGTGCTCAAGCAATAGATGGAGATACGGGCCAGGTACCTCCTGAATTGGCAGAGGAACTAGGAATTCCACAAATCACCTATGTCCAAAATATAGATATAATGAACGATAAAATAGTAGTAGAACGGGCTTTTAGAATTACTGAGATTGTAGTAATAGAGACGCACTTACCCGCATTAATTTCCGTTTTTAAGGATATTAATAAACCACGATATCCTTCGATGGCAGGAATAATGAAAGCACATGAAGAATCAAGAGTAGTAAAGCTCGATGCTACTTCAATAGACGCAGATAAATCGAAAATCGGGTTAAACGGCTCTATGACTGAAGTATCCAAAATTTTTAGTCCTGAAAGAAAAGGAAATCATATTATTTTAGAAGGGAGTAATGAGGAAATTGTCCGTAAATTAGTTCAGAACTTGAAGAACGATAAAATATTTTAAGAGGATTAATTAGTTGAGTATAAACGTTGATAAAGAATTGTGTTCTGGTTGTGCAAGCTGTGTGGATAGTTGTCCTTATGGAGCTATCGAATTAAATAGCGATATAGCAATTATTTTGCCAAATTGTAATTTATGTGGCGTTTGCGTTGATATATGCCCTGAGGAGGCTATAACAATAGAACGAGATATAGCAATCTCAAAAAGAATAGATTTTTCTCAATATAAAGGAATATGGGTTATAGCAGAACATTTTAGAGGTAAAATTCATCCAGTAGCTTTTCAACTTGTTGGAAAAGGGCGAGAATTGGCAGATATATTAAATGTGAACCTCACACTTGTATTATTAGGAGATAAATTCGATGATAAATTGAAAGAATTTAATCAATATGGGATGGATGAAATTTTATACATTAGGTCTCCAATATTAAAAGATTATTATTCAGATTTATATGTTCAAGTTATAACAGAATTAGTTATAGAGAATAAGCCAGAAATCATTTTAATTGGAGCCACACCTACTGGGAGAGATTTTGCTCCCCGAGTAGCAAAAAGATTAAATGCAGGTTTAACAGCCGATTGCACTGGTTTAGATATTAATCCCGAAACTAAAAATTTACTTCAAACACGCCCAACTTTCGGCGGGAATATAATGGCAACAATCCTAACTCCCTCCGGTAGGCCACAAATGGCAACAGTAAGACCTGGTATCTTTAAAATAGCTGAAAATGCGGCAAGAGATGTAAAAACTAAAATTATTGATTATACGTTTGAAGAAAAGGATTCTGTTACTAAGATTTTGAAAAGAATAGACAAAGGTAAAACATCTGTAAATCTAGAAGATGCTGAGATTATAGTAGCAGGAGGCAGAGGTGTTGGCTCTAAAGAAAATTTTAAACTTTTAGAAGAGTTAGCTGATGTTTTGGGTGCGGAATTAGGAGGCTCAAGAATAACTGTAGAGTTAAATTGGCTTGATCCCGGTAGACAAATTGGTCAAACAGGTAAAACAGTATCTCCAAAATTATATATTGCGTGTGGTATTTCGGGGGCAATCCAGCATGTAGTTGGCATGCAAAATGCAGATGTTATCGTCGCTATCAACAAAGACCCAAGTGCCGCAATCTTTAACGTAGCGCACTATGGTATAATTGGAGATTTAAATGAAGTAATTCCAGCTTTAATTCAAGAAATTAAAAAAATTAACTCTAATTAAACAATATAGATTTTATTTCAACTCAATCTGCGTCTCAAGCTGTTAAAATAAGTTAAATTTATTCTGAGATTATCTCTTAAAAAAGAAAAAGTAATGGAATGAACTTTTTAACATTATTCGTGGAGGAATAAATTCTAGGCTAAAAAAACAAACATTCCACTACTAGAAAAAAAATAGTTTTTTTCTATTTTACAAATAGTCACCTAACTTAATAAATCTTTCTCATATTTTATGAACGCTGGATTCCATTATTCCATAAATTTTATTGGTAGAGTGCTATTATGAGATTTAATTTTTGCTGTTTCTTAATAACATCGTTATTTTAAAAAGAAAAGTAAAAAGAACTCATAAATTTAATTAAAAAAAAAAGTTTTTCTCTAAAAATTGAGCTAAAAAATCAGTTTATTTCAACTAATTTATCCGAATTTTTGTACAAAATTTTGCACCACTAGTATTTAGTAAAAATAATTTTGAATTTTATTAAGTTTTTAATAACGACAAAGTCATATAATAACACCCAACACTATTAAATCT
>CAZRBD010000066.1:0-15949 GCA_964598265.1 uncultured archaeon | reverse complement strand
TAAATATAGAATATAAACAATAATAATTGTAGAAATCTCTAATTAATTATCTCTAATGTTAGGTTTATAGAAATAATTTAGCTTGAATTAGGACATTATTTTATCTCTAGAAAAAACAGAAAATAAATTAAAAGTAAATCTGAAAAGCTCTATAGAAAGAAAAAAAAATAATTTTTTATTTAACTTAAGGTGTTTTTGTAAGTATTCGACCTTTTTTCTTAAGCACATATACAACTACTACAGCAGCTCCAGCGACGGTAGGGATTACAATTGCTAAAGTTAATACAAGAATATCTCCATTTGATGGGGTTGATGGTGGAGTATAAGATGCTGTGATCTCATTGCTGTATAAAGCAGTTGTATTATATTGCCTCAATCCAATGTTAAATTCAATGTTTTCATCCCCATCTCCATGATATTCAAAAAGCAATGTGAAGTTATCCCGAATTACACCAAATTCAATAGTATTATTGGCTCCTATGGATGTATCTATTGTAGCAATCTCCATATTTGGTCCATTGCCATTTATCCATGGAAGTTCTTGCATTAAATAGAGTTCATAATCTGTTATATTTGACGCTTCTACAACTAATTGCGTCCAACTATAAGCAGTTCCAAAGCAATTTAAAACAATATACCCCTCAAAATACCCGGTGTAATCATCCCAACTTACGATAGTATCATTAAATGATACAGAAAAGTCATAAGGATACGTTGTGTAATTAAATAAAATGGATTCGTTTACATTCACTAGATTTCCGATTTGCCATGGATATGCTAATGGTTCTTCTGTAATTGTGAAAGATTGCTCAACATTATAATTCCAATAATTCTCTATAGCAAATTGAAGCTTAATAGACCCGGGATAATCCCAATTTTCTGGAATGATTAATAGCTTATAGGATCCTTCCTCAAATCCTATAGTTCGAGGATCACTATTTGTAAAAAGCCAGTTTTCATCGGTTTCAGCTAGATTAGCTGATTTTTGATTAAGGAAAAATGTAGGTGGTTCTGTAGGTTGTAAAGGCATCCAGTAATCACTATAATTATAAGAACTGTCTCTTACAAGTGCTAAGTTAAGATCTCCAGATATTGTAATATTTGATAATTGAATTAAATCTAAGAATGGGACTGTTTCACCACCACCACCATAGCCGTCAGAACAATCAATTTGTAGCCAATAAAAATCATCTTCATTAATATTAGGAAAATCAAAGTCAGATCCTTTTTCCCAATCTATAAAATCTGGATCATTTATATCAATAACCCATGTTTCATTATTTTCAAATTCATCAGTTAGGGGATCTAACATACTCATTGAAAACCATGAACCATCATGCCATACGTTTGGAAAAAGATCTTGACCGCCATCATTATTTCCAAGTTGAGTAAAATTGAAATTCATATCATGCCATTTTCTAGGATAACCTATAAACAAATTATCACCTGTGCTTGTAAATACCGGAAATGATTGATTTAATGTAGTAATAGTTGATGTGTAATCATAGTATTCTGCATCTGTATTATTATAAAAAATAACAGCTGAAGGATTCACTAGAGTTGGTATTGCTGCTAAATTATCTGAGGCTAACATTGTAATATTTAATCTGTATTGTCCTGGACTTGTGATATTTATTCCAATGCTTATTCCTTCCTTAAGACTTGAATTAAAATCATCCGGTCCAAATTCAAGGGTAATAAATTGAGTTGGGTTTGTTTCTGGATAAGTTAAATAATTGATTGGAATTGGACTGTTCTCCAAGGCAATGAGTTTTGAACTAATCTGTAAAACACTATCATAATTGACGAATTCATTCTTTAATATCGCTTGGTAAGTTCCATTAGGTAAATAATAATAAAAGAAGTCCATACCACTCACTGATTTTGTTTCAATAGGCGTAAAAATTTCATATCCTTTAATATTTTTAGAATCTTCAAAAATAATTCCATTGTTAATGCCAAATGATGAAATTTGAGTGTTACCACTGCCAACTTGAGTATAATTAAATCTTACAAATGAATCATTTTGTATCTTAAAATTTATTGCAACCCTTTGATCTTTTGAAACTTTTATAGCCGTTAAATTACCCCCGATAGTATGTTCTACTTCAGGAATTTTCCTTAAAAATAAAGTATTTTTATATGGGCCAACATTTGGTCCGTCAATAAAGGATAAATAAGCATATCCTGTTATTGGAAAATATATCTCGAAAGTTCCCACACCTACATTAAAGTCTCCTAAATAACCATGCTCTCCGGGATAGTATATATTTATTAAAGGCATACCTATAGCGTAGTCATATCCTATATCTAAAGTATATTTTTCTCCTTCATATCCCTCTATTCTAAACCACTCAGCATCCCATTCCTCTTCAAATGTATCTTGATAACTTGGAAATTCATCCATAGCTCCACCATATGTAAATTTATCAAGATTTAATTCATTTAAGGAGAAATCCAAAAAATCTAATTTTAAGAATGCCGGTGTTGAAGGATAGAACGCTTCTAATAATAGCCTATAAGTTCCAGTTTCATGAGCAACAAATGGAATATAAAAGAATACTGTAGCACCAGAAAAAGCTTTAGCTGCTATTGGACTTGGGACAAGATCCATTGATTTACCTGACGGAGATATCAAATCATAAGAATTCAGTGGATTGTTATTAGGATTATCTATTAACCAATCAAATTTTAATATTTTTGGACCCGTTTGAGATATTAGTAAATCAATTTGCATAGGAAAAGACTGATTTAAAGGTATAGTTAATTCACTTTCTTCAGCCATGACATAATAATTGAAAACTGTATTTAAAGTATAGGGTGATAAGCTTTCATTCTCAGCATTAAAAGCACTTACATTAAGCCATTTAACAATCCACGGATCAATATAATCGTTATCTGTGACACTGTTCATATTATAATCTTCAAAATACCATGGATATACCGAATTAAGATTATTTCTTGGAATATCTATAGTTTCTCTCAGTGGGTTTCCCCCATCCCAATCCATTATAACAAATTCTCCTTGATTTGACGCATCTATTGAGAGAGTAGTATACATATTCGGAGTAGGAATAATGACACCATAACCTAAAGGATCATCCTTCTCAAGAGAAAAAGTTGCACCTTCCCCTTGCATATAGGTAGCAATTCCAGAACTAATATTGAAGATATTAAGTAATCCAAATAACACGAAAACTAAAAGTGGAATAAGTTTCCTTTTATCTATTACGGATTTCATTTCTTTTCATTTTTGTTTTTAAATAAGATATATACAATCAATGATCTAGTATCTAGTTATCTGCTTATATAAATATGAGTAAAGAATGGATATGGTAATATTCCACAATATGTAATATATTTTTATAGTAGGATTTATTTCGTTTGTTGTTATTTTAATATGCTTCTTTATTGGACGAGCAACAGCCAAGGATTAGATGGTCAAATTCTTTTATTTTTTTTTTAACACTAATTATTTATTTATATTCTTTTTAATTTCTTGAGCAAATAAAGCTGCCCCAATTGCACCGATTAATTGAGGAGTTGGTGGAATAATCACCTTTTGTCTGGTTTCTCTTTCCAAAATTTCTCCAATGATGTTATTATGGGCTATTAATCCACCAGTAGCAACAATAATGCCTTCTAATTCAATCATTTCAATAATTCTTCGAACTACTGATTCAAAAGCACTCTTTATCAAATCTTCAACTTTTTCTCCTTCTTTTATACGAGTTAAAATTTCTGTTTTTGCAAAAACAGTGCAAAAACTTCCAAGTGGTACGCTTTTTGTAGATTTCAACGCAATTCTATTTAATTCATTTAAAGGAATGTCAAGACGGTATGCAATTTCTTCAATAAATGCCCCCGTTCCTGCTGCACACTTACGATTCATCTTGAAATTAACCAATTTTCCATTTTCATCAAGCTTGATTACTTTGGTATCTTGACCCCCTATGTCGACGACAGTAATTCTTTTAGGAAAGTAGTAATACGCACCTTTTGCATGACTACTAATTTCTGTTTTTGTATTTTGAGCGAAATTAACTTTATTTTTTCCAAATCCAGTTGCTGTAATGTGGGTAATGTCAGATCTTGATAGTGAAGCACTTGAGATAACTTCTTCGTAAGAAATTCTACTTGAATCTACTATTGACGTACCTGTCCGTTTGATAAAAGAACTTATTACTTCCTTACTATTATCTATAATTACAGATTTAACATATGAAGTTCCTACATCAATACCTAAGAAATAATTATCATTTGGCATAATATGCCTCATTAGCTACAATGATGTGTAGCAATTTTATATTTTTGTCTGATCAACTGAAGGCAATTCACAAGCTCTAATTAGCGAAACAAGTATTTTATTGTAAGGGGTAGGGATTCCTTCAATTTTTCCATATTCTACTATCTTTCCATTTAGAAAGTCGATCTCTGAGGGTTTGCCAGCATCAATATCTGCTTCCATTGAAACTCGATGGTTTCCAGCTTTATCAAGATAATTCATCCCTGTTTCTAAGAAATTGGAATCAAGGTTAATACCTCTAGCTCTTGCCACAGCAATTCCTTCACGTAATATTTCTTTACAAAGCATTCTTGTTTCCTCAAATTCCAATGTTTGTTTCATTGTAGTTCTGGTAATAACACAAACAGGGCTTATTGTATTTAGAATACATTTTGCCCATTCAAATTTTTTTATTTCAGGTGTAAATTTTGTTTCTATTCCCGCTAATGTTATTAATTCTGCTAATCTCTTAGGTTTTTCTTCAACTGTGGGTATTAGCACACCTAAATAATTAGGAGGATTGAAAAATGACATCCGTATGATTCCAGGTGAAATTAAATTTCCAGCATAATTTACGACAATTCTCATAGTATTTTCTTTTCCAAACACTTCAGCGAGTTTTTCTTCTGTGTCTAAACCATTTTGTAAACTTATCACAATTGTTCCAGGTTTGATGACACTCTTGATTTGAGGTAACAGCTTTTTAAGAAGAGATACTTTAACCGCAATAAACAAAGTATCTATTCCTTTATTTTTTAGATCATCAATAGAATAACATAAATTTTCTTGAGGGAATTTAGTGTTACTTTCAATATAGTTTGTTATTCTAAGGCCATTCTTTTTTATTTCGTCCATGTGACTTTTAAAAATATCAACAAGGATTACATCATGTCCGGCATTGGCTAGATAAGATGCCATTATTCCTCCAGTAGGCCCTACACCAATAATACCAAATTTTTCTCCAATCAATTTACACCACTCTATTATTTTAAATGATATTAACATTTAATGATTCTTTTTTATCTAAACCTGTATGATTCTAAGTTGTTTCACCCGCTCTTATTCTCCGATTTTTTCTATAGTTACTCATTAAATCAGAATATTTTTCGAGCGCTTTTCTTTTTTTCTTTAAATTTATGTCATTTGCTTCAATAAATTGTAATGCATCGGGCACACAAAACTTTACGCAATTAGGATCTCCACTGCAAAGATCACATTTTATGGTTATTGGAACATAAAAGTCATCGTTTGCAAATTTCTTAACATGAATTCTAGCTTTTGAAGGGTTACACACTTTTTCATGATGCATTGAACACACAATCTCACACAATCGGCACCCCCTACATTTTTCTGGATTAACAAACAAGATTTTGCTCACATTGTTTCCCTCTATTTTATATTATATGAGATTGAGTTTCTTCTATTCCAAGTTTCTGTAGAATTTGCTGCGTGGGAACTCCATTATTATCCCATCCATGAAGTATATAATATTCATCCAGCATTTTTTCAAATTTTACTTTATCGATCTTCTTGTTCTTCACTCTTGGAAGCCCAATCGGCGTTGCTTCCTTAAAATAACGCTCTGGTAATTTATCGTCTTTTCTTGTAAAACCCTCTCTATTATTAATCATTCTTTCTAGGGTATAAATTCTCTCACCAACTTCCATTAATTGAGAGTTGGTAAACTCCATTCCAGAAACAAGATATATAAGCCTTGAAAATTCCTCCCATTTCGGTGCGTGTACAGCTATAAATACTGTTTGATATTTGCATATTCCAAGTGAATCGGTGACAGCATATAAAAGTTCTTGCCACCAGACCATCCTACTTTTGCCGTCGTAGGATCGATAATCCGATGAAACTGGAGCACCATAAATCTCTTCTAAAAAATCTTCTGGTAGTCCATAAAGATCTATCGCTGGTCGACTTCTCAAATGATCTGCTCCCCTCGTTGAGGTTGCAATCCCCAAAGCTAAGCTAGGAGTAGGACGTTCGTCAGAATGTATATTACTCAGACCTTTTACATGGATAGCATAATATGCCGATTCTTTCCCAATCTTACTTATAGCTGTTTTAAACCCATCGGCAAGAATATCACCAAAACCTTCTCTAAAAGTAATTTTTCGTATAAGCTCAAATAAGACTTCCTCATTACCCCATTCAAGTTTTAACCCATCCGTAATTTTTTCGGTAATTATTCCCTTTTCGTAAAGTTCCATTGCCCAAGCAATAAGACCTCCAGTCTCAACCGTGTCTAATCCATATTTATTTACAAGATGGTTTGCTACTAATATCGTTTCCATTTTTCTACAATCAACCATTGTACCGAAGGCACCAAGAGAAGTATATTCCGGTCCCTCCCCATAAAGTGGAGCGTAAGATCCTTGTGTTAATTTATATCGATGACGGCAACCAATCGGGCACCCATAACAAGAAGCCATGCCCAATGTATACTTGTCCATTTCTTCAGGTTCGATATCTTCACCATCCTCTAACTGGTTTAATTGAAAATTCTTGGTTCGAATTAATCCTGTGGTATTTGTGGCACTATAAATAATAAGGGTACCCCATTTTTGGGCTGCTCTTGAATACCGGTTTTTCATAACCATATCAACCATTTCTTTACAGTATTCTAATAATTTTTCTGTGTGTGTGAATTCTATATCCATCATTCCTCGAGCAGCTATTGCTTTTAAATTCTTTGAACCCATGACACACCCCATACCGGTTCTCCCAGCAGCACTTTTCATCCCAGTCCTTATGTTAGCAAAACGTACAAGATTTTCGCCAGCATTACCTATAACTAAAGATTCAATGTCGTCATCTCCATGATCCGCTCGGATTTGAGATTGTGTTTCAAAAGTATCTTTTCCCCAAAGGTGGCTTGCGTCTAAAATTTCAATTATTCCATCTCTTATTAGAAGATATACGGGCTTCTCAGCCTTACCCGTTATAACTAGATGGTCAAAACCAGCCATTCTCAATTGAGGAGCAAAAAAACCTCCAATATTAGAATCACCAATTGCGCCAGTTATCGGAGATTTAGCAGCGATATCACATCTTCCGCTCCCTAGTGCTGGGATTCCTGCGAGTAATCCGGTTCCGATAAGTAAAGGATTTTCTGGACTTAGAGGATTTATTCCGGGAGGTAAATGGTTGTATAAAAGGAACATGTTTATCCCTCTGCCACCAAGATATTGAGTTCGAATTGATTTTGGAATCAATTTCTCAGTGATTTTTCTTGTAGATAGATTAATGTATGCTATCTTTTTTTTCCAAACCATAATTTTTGCTTTAGAATTTGAAGTCAGTTAGTATTTTTATAGCAAAACATTTGAATTATTTGAAAATTAATTTAAATCATCCATTAGATTTAATTAATTTAATTAATTTAAAATTTTGTAGTGGAAATCGTCTAGTGGGAAAAAATGACCATTTTAACGACAAATCAATTAAAACAGATATTATAATAAAAGTTGTGAATTATCCATGAGTGAAAGTTCTCGATGTAGGTGCCTAAATTGTTTAAAGCATTTCCCTGTCAAAATTGATGCAAAAATCGCATCATGTCCTAGCTGTAAAATTAAGTATAGAATCTCTTGGCCATGGCCCGGTCAACCTAAGATTCGAGGTTTAGCTAAATAATACTTTAGAATGATGGGGTTTTTTTAAAATATGATGTTTTATGATCACTAATAAATAAGATTAAAGAAACAATTCAATTTAAATCTGAAAACATTATCATAAGAATTTTTACTAATATTATCTTAAATAAACATTAATGGCTAATGTTACTTTGAAATTAGTTGCAATTTTTACTGACGATGTTGGATTGACATATATCAATTATGATAATGTTGATACTTTAGGAGAAATAATCAACCAATTTATGGATCAATATGGTAGAAAAATTCGGAAAAGTTTTGTAGATTCTCAAGGAAAATTAGAGAATCATGCTATTATCCTTGTGAATGGTCGAAATCACCTATTTTTAGATGGTTTAGATACGAAATTACGTGATGGAGATGAAATAGTGCTTTCTCCTCCAATAGTTGGAGGATAATAAAATTACTCATAAAAATTTGAAGTGATGATTTAGTGGATCAGAAATCTACACCAAAAAATTATAGATATCTTGATGGAAGTGGCAATGAATATAAATTCAATAATAAATTTATTGAGTATATTCCAGTCAAACCCCATTTTAGTTCAAGTGGTGTTTATGATGGAGGAGATTATATTAAAAAAGAGATAAACGAGTTTCAATACAATCAACTATCATCAATTTTGAATGTAGCAATGAAAAACAAAAAAATTCATATTACGAATAGGGTTAAAAGGTCAGGGATAATAATAGTACAAGATAAAGATAAGGAAAAAAAATGTATTTTAAACCCTGATTCGAACGAATTAAAAGATATTGAAAAATTGTTGCGAGATATAATCTCAGCCTAATTCAATTTTTCTTTCTTAAATGATTTTGTGGGTTTTTAAAAAACAATTTGAGCTTCGCATCCTTAACAAATATTATAAAATGAGTAAATTTATCCATTCCGCAATAATTGCTGGTTTGTCTTGTCCTTTAATTTCAATTGTGTGATGTGATATGAATTTCATACCTTTAGCCACTAACTCGACTTTTGAAATATAAGAAACATCTCGAATTAAAGATCCAACAGGAACAGGTGATATAAAACGTATTTTATCAAACCCATAGTTAACTATTGCCTTTGCATCTGTAATATAAAACTGCATGGAATCGCGGTCACCGTCTTGTAATGTAAAAAAGCCAAGCATAGATAATACAAAGAACCCATGAGCAACAGTTTTTCCATACATTGATGTTACTGCTTTTTCAGGATTAACATGAATATATTGGTGGTCCTTTGTTAAATCAGCAAATCGATCAACTTGTTCTTGAGTAACTTCAGTCCATTTTGTATGAAATTCTTTTCCGATATAATTCTTTATTTCAATAGCACTGATTCTATTGACCAATTCTTACATCTCCATTATTATTAGGGGTATTTATAAATTTTCACCCAAATCTCTAATCTTAATTTACAAAGTTTTTTATTTTCAATAATTTAAGAATATTCTCATTTGAATTTTTTTTTAAGATTCTTCAAGTTGTTCTATAAATGCTTCGATGTTTGTTCTTGATTGATCATCAGATAAACATCTCAAGTCGTTTAAATCGCCGTTAATGATTATATTCGGTACATTTACTTCTGTTTCGAGTCTTTGGGGCATTCCATACCGAGAATTAGTATTGTTTGGACATGTTTTTGCATCATGAAAGATGACTCCATCAATTTTGAAGAAATCTACCATTTCCTTTATATATTTTTCTTTATAATCATCTGAGCGTACTATGAATAATTCCGTGTAAGCTTTTGCCATACTTCTAAAAGGGTCATTTTCATTAAAAGCTGAAAAAATCCAACTATTACAGTAAGTTGAAGCGACTACACAAGTATTTAAACTCTCGAATAATTCTGAAAAATATCTGAGTCTTCCCCAAATAGGCATTCCTTCCCAATATATCCTAAATCGTTCGTTATCAATGGCCCCTATGTGATTTTTAATTCTCTCTTTTAACTCAGCTAAAAGATTTTTATAGTAATGTACAGCTTGTTGAGTTCCTCTCAAAACTACAGCCGGGCCCATAAGAATAGTCCCATCAAAAAAAGTGATTGGTGAGGGTTTAGTGGAAGCAGTATCCAATACCTCTTTCCAAAGTTCAGAACACTCACGAGAGACTTTAACAGTTTCCTTGAGTTTAGCTTTATCGAATGATATTTCTGAAACTTTTTCTAATGGTTCAATAATTTCCTCCAATTGTTGTGAAATAGAGGAAATATGTGTATCTGTCACATCATTCAGGTTTCGATGAGTATAGATTCCAATTAAAGGAACTTTATATTCTGTCGCATAATATTTAAACCAATCACGTACATCTCTACATTGGTTAGTATTAAAAATTAATATATCGGGTTTTGGTATGTTTTGGATCCCAGGATATATCTTAGATAATGGAGTTAATTTTTTTAAATAAGCCCCGATATCTGCTGTAAGATATGAACAAATTTCCGGTGAATAGCCTATAGCATTTGCAAATGGAATTAGATCAGTTGCCATTCTTGAAGATCCTAATATAGCACTGTGGTTTTCAGGGAAGTAAACCTTAAAATCTAAACTTCGTAATACTTCAGCTGGACCAACGCTGGTACACCATGCAACTTTTTGTTTGTCATCTTTTGAGGCTTCATCTAATTCATAATAATAATCAGCCATTACCTGTTTTAGCTGATCGGCTGTTTCAAATTTTTTTCGTGTCAATTAACACCCCCCAACAGAATTCATAAATTCTGCCTTTGGTAATTTAACCAACTTTTACTTCTAATATCAATGCTGCCCCAGTGTCACCTGCAGCACAGCCGTCTGCTAACCCGTAACCTCCACCTTTCATTACGAGTTCCTCAATCAATTCTATAATAATTCTCAGCATTGTAGGCGCTTGAGGATGACCAAATATTAGTGAACTCCCATAATTGTTCATGTCTTTCCAAGCAACATCCATCTCGTTGCTAAAGTACACATCATTTACAGCAAAAGGGTTATGAGTTTTTATTGCAGACACATCTTCTATCGAAATACCGGCATTTTCTAAAGCCTTCTTTGCTGCAGGAACAATTGCCATAGCCATGTATCCTTTCTTTGTTTTATAGTCTCCATAAGAAATAATTTTCACTTCCACATCATCCCTTTTTCTTAATTTTTCGGCTTTTTCTTTATTAGAAACAATAATACCAGAATTACCGTCCGCAGGGTGTGTTTGAGTTCCATAAGTTACTGTTCCTTCTGGAAGAACAGGTCTAAGCTTTGAAAGCCCCTCCATTGTGGTTGGGAAAATTCCCTCATCTCCTTCTACAACAGCGAGGATTTTGCGACCAGAGCGATCCTTCACTTCAATTGGTTCAAACATGTATTTTTTTTGGAATGCTCTATCATCTTTTAGAGAATCTTGATATTGATTATAACGCAATAAGGTGATTTCATCCTGTTCTTTTCTTGTAATCCCTGCTTCTTTTGCTACATTTTCAGCAGTCTCTAACATAGAATTTTTAGCATAGGGATCATAACTAAAATTATCCCACACCCAATTTTCTGAATCTAATGTGTTTCCCGGTGCTTGTGGATTTGGATAGGCCAAATGTGGGCCGTTGGAGCATCTATCAGCACACACAACAAGCACATTTTTGTTTATTCCTGTTTCAACATGTTGAGCGGCAATTGAAACCGAATTGGTTCCTGTAGCACATGCCTGACTTATAACTGGTCCCGTAACATGTTCTGCTCCAATCATGCTTGCCAACCATGGTCCTCCATAAAAACAATTAAGTTGTGGTATAGTTATCCCTAATAAAAGTTCATCAAACTCATTAGGGGAGATATCATTATTATTTAAAAATCTGGTTGTTATATCCGCAGCAAATTTCATAGCATGGAGATTTTGGAAATTACTTTGCCATCTACTAAAGGGCGTACTCCAATACTGCCCATATGGTATATATGCATTTTTAAAAGGCATTTATTCTAACTCCTTTCTTAATTTTAATTTTTAGTTTTTTTTATTATTATTTTATTATATTATTTTAATCTTTATTATTAAATCGTTCTCGTAATATTCGATGCATAACTTTTCCTGACCCCGTTCGAGGCATATCTTCTGAATTAATAAAGATAACTTGTTTTGGGATCTTGAACCTTGCTAATTCCTCTTCGCAAAGCTGGTGGAGTTCTTTTGTTAGTTCATCTGAAGATGTAAATTTCTTATCTAAAACACATACAGCCGTTACCCTTTCACCCCATTTATAATCTTGTAAACCAATTACTGCACATTCAATAACTGCATGATGAGATACAATCACTTTTTCAACTTCGGATGGAAAAACGTGCTCCCCACCACTAATAATCATGTTAGCTTTCCTATCTACAAGATAGTAAAATCCATCTTCATCTTTTTTAGCCATATCTCCAGCACTAAAAAACTCCCCTTTAAAGGATTGCTTAGTTTTTGTTGGTAATTTGTAATATTTATCGAAAAGTTGTGGCCCACGTGAATATAATTCTCCTATTTCTCCTTGAGGAACAGGGTTTTTGTTCTCATCTAATAACAGAAGACAATCAGATCCGATGCATTCTTTTCCAATAGAGCCTAATTTATTCATTTGATCCTCAGGACGAAGGAGAGTAACAAGACCAGCCTCAGTTGAACCGTATGCTTCAAATAACTTTGTTTTGTTAAAAAGTTTCATAACATCTAACTTCATTTGTTTTGGAGCAGGAGCAGAAGAGGTCAATAGGGCTCGTACTGAACTTAAATCATACTTTTTCTTAATTTCTTCTGGAAGGCTCAATATTAAATTGTAATGAGTAGGTATCATTGAAGTAAAGGATATCCTCTCTCTATCAATAATTTTTAAGACTTCTTCTGGATCAAAATTATACTCAATATGGATATAACAAGAGGCTCCAATATATGTAAAGACAAATGAATAGAATGTAGAATTTACATGGGATAGTGGCATTAATATCATTCCATAATCTTGAGGGGTAAAGGAAAATTCGGCTTCATTAACTAAAAAAAACGCAGTATAAGATCGGTGCGAACGCATCACACCCTTTGGTCTACCAGTTGTACCTGATGTATAGAGAATAACCCACGTATCTTCTGGATTAAGTTTAACCAATGGGTAAGAGTTATCGCCCATTTCGACAAAACTCTCATATAATTTCCATCCTTCAGTCGGTATATCCGCAATCAATGCACGATCAACAAAGTGAAAACCTAATTCTTCTGCTCTTTCCCATATTTTTTCAGTAGCTTCCTGAAATCGGGAGTCTACCAACAGAAGTTTTGAATTAGAATTTTTAATAATATACGCAATATCATGGGGATGTAAACGAAAATTCAGTGGAACGATAATTAAGCCCCCTTTAGCTGCTGCAACATAGATCTCCATGAATTCAATAGAATTGTTAGATAGAACCGCAACCTTATCACCTTTATTTAAACCGCTTTTAAGTAAACCATTAGCAAGTTTGTTAGTTCTTTCATTCAGTTCTTTGAATGTTAATTGTCGCTTTGTATCCTTTAATGCAAGTTTATTTGGATATTTTATTGCATTTACTTTAATAATTTCACCAATATTGAGCCAAGTCATAAAAATATCCTATATTTATCCATTCAATCAAATAATTATATCAATTCTCCGTTAAAATGAATAAGAATGATTTCAAAAAATACTTTAATCTTAGTGTAAACATCAAAGTTAAATAAAAAATTTTTCCTTTTCCCATAAATATGGGAAAAACCAAACCTATTTAGAGAAATGGATATTCCATTTTATTGGAAATTGGCTACTTTCCTTCTTCATAGATTCATTCAGATATTTCGAATGTTATTTATTATTCTACCTAAGAAATTCGCTCTTCTCTTGAAATATCTAAAATTTCCGCTAGTTCATCCATCTTGGAATACATTATCGGTCCTGCTGCGGCAGTTGCGGGTCCAATAGATCCAACACCTAGTTTTTGATGCATTTCCCAGTAGTGGTTTTCGTAAACTGTTTTTTTTTTATCTGGATTATTTTTAAATTCCATGATCGCATTTTCAATAATATTATTTGCTACAATCTCTAACTCTTTTAATCTTTGATTTATATGCTCAGCAGTAATATCTCTTCCTGTAATAGGATCAATACATTTTTGAATCATTTCCTCTTCTCTTGGAAATTGAGGCTTTTCCTCTTTCATTGACAGTTTACACTTCCAACTTTATGATATTTATTTAATTTAAAGAATTAAAGTTATATATATCCAAGCTATGAAAATTCCTACTATCGCTTCAGATAAATTGAAATTATATCGCCATCTTCAATTACATGATTTAAGTTATCAAATTTTTGACCAGGGTGTTTCGCAGATTTACCCCATACTAACGAGTAGCGATAATCGTTTATAAATCGTTTGTGAATTTTTCGACAGAGTTTCTCTAAAGTATCACCCCGGTGAAGAACCATTGGCTCATTCATATCAGCTTCCTGTCTTGGTGGCTTCAAAAACACTCGTATTAAATTTAGCTCCATGAAAATATTATGTTTAAGCGTATTAATATTTTCTTTATTTTTAGCTGAGATCATAACCCAATGTTTATGACCAATTGATTCTGTAATCATTTCAGGGGGAATTGGAGTTTTCATTAAATCAGATTTATTAATTACCACAAATTCCCTTGTATAGATACGATTTCCAAATATATAATCTATTAAATCATCGGGTGTAGTATCTGGTTCAGAGAAATAAACCCCTGCATTCCTGACTTTAAGTTCATTCATTAGAGATTTAACTTCATCAGCATCCATGAGTTGGTGACCTTTGTAAGTAAAATGAATTCCTCCACGTGTTCGCTCTTTAATTACAATCTTAGGTGGACTTGTATTTAACCGAATTCCTGCATTACTCAACTCCATTCTAATAGTTTTCAAATCAGAAAGATTAATTGTTCCATCAGGACGAAAACATAATATAATTAACACTAATTCTGCCGAGCGTACTGCTGCTAATACTTCTTTTCCTCGCCCTTTACCAGCAGCAGCACCCAAAATTATTCCAGGTAAATCAATAAGCTGAATTTTTGCTTCTTCGATATTCATCATACCTGGTACGGCTTTAACAGTAGTAAAATCATATGATGCAACTTTAGAATGAGTATTACCTTCAGTTAACAAGTTTAATAAAGAAGATTTCCCAACTGAGGGAAATCCAATGAATGCCACTTGGGCATCACCTGTTCTTTTAATACCAAAGCCAGCACCACCGCCTTTCTTGGAACTTGCGATACGAATCAAGTCCTCGCGGAGTTTAGCTAATTGTGCTTTAATGAAATTTATACTTTTTTGGGTAGCTTTGTTTACCTTGGTGGAAGCCAATCGTTCTTCTAGTTCTTTTATTCGATCTTCGACTTTTTCGCTAATTATGTATCACCAAGTTATCAAAATAAAAAAATAAAGCAAAAGCAAAAAATTTTTCGAAAACATTTGCTCAAAGAGTTATTAGAGGGGCGAAATAAAAAAAATTATAATTTCTTAGTTTTTGGTTTAATCCACTTCCTAAGATTTTTTAATAACTTTAGATTAATATGAAATATCATGGTGAACAGTCCATTCCTCCGAAAAAACGACTTGAAGAAAAGTAAACCAATATTGATTTTTATTCTTAGTATACTCCTTTTTTCCGCAGCGATAAGCACCTCATTAGCTAGGCAATCTACGAGTGTTGAAGTAAAAGAGGGTGAAAGTTATAAATGGGTAATTAAATTAAATTTTAGTAATTATATTGAGCTTATGAGTAATACAGGGGATGGAACTGTACCAACTGAATTAGTAGCACTAAATTTGCAAGGTAATGATAATGAATTAATGGCAGTAGCTTTAATATTAGAGATCCATGATATATCTGATGAATTTTCTGTTCCCTCATACTTTAATGTTATGATCTCGCTTTTTGAAGCAAACTTACGAGTAACTCCAGGCTAACACATCACCCCTCTATCTACTTTTTCACCTCTGAACTCTACAACAGCACCTAAACTGCCAG
>CAZRBD010000065.1:3781-20330 GCA_964598265.1 uncultured archaeon | reverse complement strand
ATCTTAAGTTTACAAGTTACGGATCGAAAAAAAGCTTTTTCTTTATGAAACTAGCGACATTAATGAATCTAAAGAAGTTGAAGAAAAAAATAGGGGGGTATGATTTCTTAACTTGCGAGTAGGCGCTTTAAATTAAGTATTCTAACAAAATTGGAGGCGTTTTTAGAGATTTTCTCCAATTTCCAAATAGGTTTTGCTTTTGGTGAGGATACAATTTTAAGAGCGTGTACTGATCTTAGCTCGTCAAGAAGCTCATCATAGCTTACTAGTATCGATTTTCTTGTTAATTTTAACCTGAGTAGTGATAATAAGAGCAGAGAAATCACGCACAAGTATACATGGGCTCGAACAGAAGTATCGGCGTGATGAAACATTGGGCGAATAGCAATGCTAGTTGGACTTTTCATGTTCCGAAAAGCGTGTTCCACGATGTATTGCTCTCTATACCCCCAAATAACCGCCTCAGGTGTCCACTCTTCACGATTAGTAAATAAAATCGTACGTCCTAGGGTCTCTTCGTGTGTTTTTCTGGCTTTTTCGTCAATTGATACGGTTAGAGTCATGTTTTTATCCGTGCCCAGAAGTTCGGTAATAATTACATCCGCAAAGGGTCTTTTTCCAACCATGGATTTCAATTTTTTCTCAACTGCTTCCATTTTAGACCACTTCTTTACATTCAAGCGGTCTTTAAAGTACTCCTTTATTTTACCTACCCTTTTTTCAAGGTTTTCGTTGAATTTAATGGCGTGATTTTTCTGTTTTTTCGGATCAAGAACAACGTAGAGAATCCGAACTTTTCCATAAATCTTCTTAGTTGTCTTCAAGTATTCGACCGCCTTTTTAGTCATTGGTAATACCGTCTTGGTGAATTCCTCCTGGAGCACGCTGAGAAGCTCTTTATGAGATGAATTTCTTCGGGAGGCAATAAATCCAAGCCCTACTTCGTCGATGGCGGCAAAAGCTTCCTTGGAATGGTTTCCTTTATCAAACACCAATGTAATACGCTTGGGATTCCGACTAAGAGCAAGTAGTCGGTCTGCGATTCGTTGCGGCACTTGTTTGAATTCTTTTGCATCTTGAATGTTTCCTGCGTAAGTTTCGTGCATCAAGGGTATTCCCGATTCTCGAGCACATAGAAGTGAATAATTGACGAGACGGCACCCATTTCGATTTTCTTTGGATTTGCCAAATTGAAGTAACCCACTTCCTTCATCCCCCTTAGAGAACGTAAAAAAGTTTGTAGGGTCGTAAAACAAGCTGTCAAGATCGAGGTCATATTTATCGACCACGGACTTCCCAAGAGCAAGCTCAATTTGTGCAAGAATCTCTTTACTTAGATATTGAAAGTGGTTCCAATAGGTCTGGGCATTCAGAACCTTCGAATCCACGTTGTATCTCGTGGAGAGCCAATCTTTATCATACCACCGTTTTAATTTAGATTTTGAACAAGGAGCAATGCAGCGATTTATCGCGGCAATGGTAATGTACTCACCTAAGGATAAATTCTGTTTCCTCTCTTTTCCTGTTTGGTCGTCAATAATCCCTGCTAAATTGATCTCCTCAGCTATTTGCCACAAAGCTGCGGAACCACCGAATTCAATGGTTTGTACCTCTATTTTATCAAGATGTTTTGTAAGAAAACTGTTAAAATCGAGGTCTTTGAGTCTATCTTCCGAACCTAAATATTTTTGCCAAAGACGGCGGGATCTACCGTTAATCCACGCAGATTGTTCTAAGTAAAGATAATATTTCCCGCTTTTTTTCTTACGAGTTAAATATACCATAATAAATATATAGGGGAGTAGGTTTATAAATTTTTCGACCGAAAAGAATCATTAGTATTTGAAAAGCATTAATAATAAATCTCAAATAAGGGGAGTATGAAATAGAATAGATTCAACTTAAATTGAATTAAAATAATAGGGATTTATACACCGACAAAAATCATATTCAATAGTTCTAAATTATTAAAATTCACTAAAAATTATGTCGGAATAGGGATTATTGGAGATAAAAAAAAGATTTAAAATTTTTGAATAACTTGTAAACTTAAGAAATATATATTTTAATTTTAAGATTATTTTATAAGCTTTTTTATAAAATCGATACTTTGAGGTAAGTCCTTTGCTGTTGATAGTTCAATAATAAATGCTCCTTTATAATTATAGGATTTCATAATTTCAAAAATTTCCTTAAAATTAATCTTTCCTGTTCCTAAAGGTGGATGGGTGTCAGTTGTCTTACTAAAATTATCTACAATATGAACATTTCTTATTATTTCATGAAATTCTGACCATAACCGTTTCACATCACCATCACAGGTATAAAAATGACTGGTATCATAGCAGAGAAATAGATTTTGCCTCTTAATAATTTTAAAAACCTCCTCAATATTATTATTTCCAGTCATGATGTGAGTATTTTGAGGCATATTCTCCAAACAAACGCTGACTTTTGTATTTTTCGAAAAATCTAATAAACTTTGAATCGCTTGCTTTAACCTCAGAATATTAAACTTTCTTGTTTTATTAATCAAAAAGTTAGCTAAACCAGGATGGATTGTCATAATTTTAATATCCGTAGCGTTACAGATCTTAATAGTTTCAATGTATAATTTTACAGAGGCATTCGAAATATGATCATTATGAGAACATAAATTTACATCAATAAAAGGAGCATGTATTTGTTTTTCTAAAGAATAAGAGCTGATTAAGTCTATGAAACTCTTATAGTTTTCCTTCTTAAACATTTCTGGAGGATCTAAGACTAATTCTACTAAACTGATTCTATTTTTTTCAGCGAAATTGAGACAAGCTTCAGATGCTTTTAGTTGTAAATCAATAAGATTTTTATAATTTCCTGACGAGCCTATTTCAATAATATGCCCTAACGCACTAATACCTAACTGCATGATTTTCACTTACTAAATTTTGATTATTTAAGATTTTTTACTCTTTAATCTAGGATAACTCGCAAATAAGCCCTCATAAAGTTTTTGAAATCTTTCTATGTGTTCATAAGAAATAATTTTTGGTTCTCCAATTTGTTTTGCTCCCCAGTATATTTTTGCAAGTTTTTCTACTAATTCAGAAAATTTTACGGCATGATCCAATGATTTTCCACATACTATGACACCATGATTAGCCAATAAAGCTGCATTTTTCAAACCTAGAGCTTGAAGGGCGGCCTGACCTATTTCTTCAGTATGAGCCTTTCCAAATTCAGAAACATCTATTTCCCCTCCCAAAAATATATACATTTCTTCCATTATAATTGGAATTCCTATCCTCACTATTGAGAGTAAAGTTGCAAACGTTGAATGGGTATGAATTACAGCTTTTACTTTTGGTCTTGATTTATAAATAGCTATATGCATTTTTGTTTCTGTTGAGGGCAATTTTCCAGCACTTAAGGGAGTTCCATTAAAATCTAGATGTACAATTTCTTCTTTTTTTAAAGTTTCATATTGGTTAAAGGAGGGAGTGATGAAGAGCTCTTTTTTTTTCCCATTTCTTATACTTACATTGCCTTCCCCATTTTCTACTAAGCCCTTTGAGAATATTGCTTTTGCTGCTTTAACAACTTCCATTCGAAGGCGATCTTCTTTATTTAATGACATTTACTAAATAACTCAATATCTGTTAAAATTGTATTTTGTAATAATTCATAGTTATTAAAATTACTAAGATTACTTTTAGCTCTTTTACATTAAATCTCATTAGTCTTTATTTTTAAATTATTTTTATGAATCTAGGAATTGTTCATAATCATTTGATAAGATGTTTGAGATCAATTTTCACAGTAAAAAATGAGCCGATATATTTTACATTGTGATTTAGATTGTTTTTTCGCTGCAGTAGAAATTAGAGATAATCCCGAATATATAGGAAAGCCAGTTATAATAGGAGCTGACCCAGAAAAGGGAAAGGGACGCGGAGTTGTGTCAACTTGCTCTTATGAAGCTAGAATATTTGGGCTTCATTCAGGAATGCCAATTTCACAAGCATACCAGCGTTGTTCTCATGGAATTTATCTAAAACCAAATGGTGAAAAATACAGAAAAGTCTCAAAAGATGTAATGACAATAATTAAAAGTTTTTCAGAAATCTTTCAACAAGTAGGATCTGATGAGGCATATTTGGAACTTACCGATATTTGTACAACCTGGCAAGAAGTAGAAAAAGTAGCAGAAAAAATACAAAGAGATATTTATCAAAAGATAGGTATTACAATTTCAATAGGATGTGCACCAACAAAATCCTTAGCTAAAATCGCCTCTGACTTCAAAAAACCAAATGGAATTACAATATTTACTAATGAGAACTATAAAAATTTATTAAAGAATTTAGATATTACCCGAATCTCGGGGATTGGAAAAAAATCTAAGAACGGTTTTTATAAAAAAGGGATTAAAACAATTGGAGATATTCAAAACACATCTTTACCTCATATGATAGATCTCTTTGGCAAAAATGGAAAATGGATCTGGGAAATTGCAAATGGATTAGATAATCGTAAAGTAAAAGAGTTTCATGAAGGAAGAAAGTCCATAAGCGCAGAAAGAACATTCTATACAGATACAGGTGATTTTCAGGAAATATTATCTAGATTGGAAGAGATTAATAAAAGAATCCATAATACAATTATAAAACATCATATAACATATAAGACTGTTACATTAAAAGTGAGGTTTGAGGGATTTCAAACTTTTACAAGATCAAAATCATATGGTTATCATATTCAAGATGAAAACTGCGTATTAAATATCGTTTTGGAATTGTTTAAAGAGTTTTCAATTTATAAAAAAAAAATAAGGCTTGTTGGTATCAAACTATCAAATTTTGAAAAAAATCAAAAGGTCCGACAAACAGATCTCATGAGATATATTCCAAATTAATGGTTTTGTAATTTATATTTTTTATTAATTCGTTTAATCAGCCAATCTGGCATAACTAAGGAAAAATAGATAAGAATTATAAAAATAACACCAAATAACCATCCAACGTAAATAAATTCTGAATAACCTTCATGACCAAGGAATATCAAAATAGTATCACCTATTAGCATAACAAACAACATCATTAAAGCAACCATTGAATATAATAATAATTTTAATCCTGTATACATTATTTTATCATCAACATTTCTTTTGATTTTTCGACTTATAACTGCAATGTAAATATATATTAAATTTGAATAAGCGACAAAACTCAGTGTCGTATACAGTCTCATGCTGAATTCATTTTCATAGTCTAATGAAGGGATACCCCACCAGTTCCATGGTAAGAAGATAATAATAGCCAGAATTACTCCTATTAATATAATTGGAATAATAAATTTTTGTCCTTTGTTTGTTATATGAGTAGCAAAAAGAAAAAGGAAAATATCGGCAAATATCACCATCAAATACCCTACTGGGAGGGAAAGACGATAGATATCCATATAATAACCTGTAATAATTGCTTCTAGTAATCCTATTAATAAAGAGATTATAGAAGCAGTAAGAGAAGAAAAAACTAGAGCTAAATATAATGGAGGACGCACTTTTCTTTCTCTCCATTTAATAAGCATCTTAATTGTAACAATAGTTCCGAATATGCTAATAAAAATATAATAAACAAAAATAGGGATTACTCGGGGTTGGAGTGGTGAATAACTCATTATATATAGATAAATTCCACTCTTAAATATTTTTATTTATCCCCACTTTTTAAATATCATTTTTATAATCTAAATTTTATTTATTATGTACTAAAAATAACCAACTTCAAAATAATTTTTAAGAATGACTAAGCTTATACAAGATATCTGGATTCTCCGAGATAGTGGAATTGTTGTTTTTCATAGAGTTTTTGACAATCATTTAGATGCTCAACTATTCGGCGGATTAATGACTACATTAAATTTATTTGCTGAGGAGTTATCTAGTGGTGGTTTGTCAAATTTCGAATTAAGTAATAAACGATTCAGTATTATAAAAAAGAATCGTTATTTATTTATTGCGAATTCTTCAAAAGATAAAAAGGTAAAAAAAGTCCATCAGGAAATAGAAACTATTGTACAAAAATTTTTTGACAAATATTCAGAAGAGGAATTAAATGACTTTAGCGGAAACATTAATGTTTTTTCGAGTTTTGAAAAAGAAATTGAGGGTTCCTTAGAAGAAACTATTAGGAGATTTCAAAAAGCATTTTGGTAAATTGCTTACTTTTTTCAATACCAACACACCCTTATTATTAAAAAAATTTCAAGGTTTCTGAATATAAGGTATTAAAATGGAGGAAATAACATTTTAGAGAAGGGAATGGGAAGAAAAAAATTTTAGATTTTCTTTGAATCTTTAAAAATTTCAAATATCTCCATTTCAAACTCCACTGTATCTTCTGGTAATAAATTTGGATCTTTAATGAGTTTTGCTAAGTAGAATATTTTTGCTCCTCGCTCAACATAATGTAATACAGTAAGAGCTCCATCCAAATGACTACCACAGCATAAATTACCGTGGTTTGCGAGTAAAACAGCATTTTTCTCTCCAAGAGCTTTAATCACTCCCTCTGCTAGTTCCTCCGTTCCAGCTTCTCCATATTCAGCACAAACTATTTCTCCACCTACATAAGGTACTAATTCTTCCATAATCGGAGGAATAGATAGATTTAAAGAACTAAGAACAGTGGAGTAAATACTATGAGCGTGAATTATAGCATTAATATCATCCCTTTCTTTATAAACACTTAGATGCATTTTCTTTTCTATAGATGGATTTCTCTCACCTTTTATCACCATACCCTCCATGTCTATAATAAGAATATCTTCTGATGTCATTTCATCATAGCGTACACTGCTAGGAGTTATTAACACAATTTCTTTTTCGTTATCTTTTAATCTAACACTCACATTACCCGCAGAGCCAATAATATGTCCATTTTTTAATAGTTTTTTACAGATGCCTACTATTTCCGTTTTAAGGCTCGCAATTTTTTCCCCTAATTTAGGTTTTCTTATTCCGCTTTCTTTAAGTGTCTTTGGATTTATTAGGTATTCAGGGATATTTCCATCCAACCATAATTCTATATCTTTAAGTAAAATTTCTGATTGTCGTTCTACTACTTCTTTTGTGTTTCCACCTATATGTGGGCTAATGATAACATTATCTAATCCAATAAATACATTATCTTCATCTAAGGGTTCAAGGGGAAACACATCAAGAGCCGCTCCACCTATTTTTCTCTCATCTAAAACCTCTTTTAAAGCATCGTAATCAATAATGCTTCCTTTTGATGTATTTATCAAAAATGCTGTATGTTTCATCATTTCCAATCTCTTTTTATCAATAAGATTGTCATTTTCATCAGTTGCTACAGCATGAATTGTGATAAAATCTGAATTTCTCATCAAATAATCAATCTCCACTTTTTCGCCTACTTCTTGAATAATTTCATCACAAGCATATGGATCATAGATAAGGAATTTAACTCCAAATGGTTTAAGTCTAGAAGCAACTCTTCTTCCTATTTGTCCTAAACCGATAATTCCTATTGTTTTTCCTTTTAATTCAACTCCTTGAAACGTATTTAAGTAAGCCACATAATCATCAAAATCTGTAATTTCGAATTCTTCTGAATGTAATTTTCTATCAACCATCTGTAGTTTTCTGGCTAATATCAGCATGAATCCAATGGTTAGTTCTGCTACAGCATTAACATTTCTAAGAGGTGTATATAAAACAGGCAAATTTTTTTTAGTAGCTGCTTCTATATTAATATTGAAAGGATCTCCCCTACAGGATACTAACATTTTTAGATTTATAAGTTCAAAAAGTTCCTTTTTCTTAAGATCATCAGCTTCGGTTATAAAAACATCGACGTTCTCTAATTTTTCGGCCAATTCTTTCGCGTCAAAATAGATAATTCCAGTTTCTCTCCATGGTTCATAAACTACATCAAAATTTTTCTTTAATTCACTTAAACATTTATCAGTGATATTAGCAGTTATGAACGCTTTCATTTTACTCATGTTGATATTTCTTTATGATTGTTGATGTTATTTTATTTTTATTATTATTTAACAAAAGAATTAAGAAGAAATAAAAAGATTTTATAAATACTGTTTAAAACATTAAACTTCGAAGTTTCATTAGGCTTCTCGGTTGTCCTGATATTATTTTTATTTTTCCAGAAGAGTAACCCTTGACAGCACCAAGATCCTTATTGAATAAGTCGATTAGGACTTGTTCAGATGTGAATTCTATTTTTACTGGTGAATTCTCATCAGCGGTACTATCTTTAATTTCAATTCCCTGATCCTTTTTAACTAAAATTAAAGCTTTTCTGTCTGTATCTA
Source organism: uncultured archaeon (assembly GCA_964598265.1). Taxonomy (GTDB): domain Archaea; phylum Asgardarchaeota; class Lokiarchaeia; order Sigyniarchaeales; family SOKP01; genus Loki-b32. The sequence goes on along the minus strand of CAZRBD010000065.1, from coordinate 11,990 downwards.
AAAAAGTCATTTGTATAGGATCATCATATTTTGCTAATTTTCTTCTAATCTTTTCATTATTTTCATATCTATTTTTGATTTCATTTAAGCATTGATTAATATTTTCAAATTTTGTCATTTTATTCCATCCCAAATATTAAGATTTCTTTATAAAATTTAAAGCCTACTATAAGTAAAGAGGAGAATAATTTATATTTTTACAGTTGATTGATTTTTCTTTTTAAATTTTTCCATTCTAAATAGATATCTCGATATTTCTTAGAAATAGTGGGATCTACTAAATAATTCCTAAAATTTATATGAGATTTTACGAGATTTTTATAATCTGAGTAGAATTTTAATCCAATTAGAGTATTAATAGCAGATCCTATGAAAGCAGACTCTTTCCATTGAGGAACTGAGATATTGGTATTTAATGTATTAGTCAAGATTTTGCAGAATTCATTAGAATTAGCCATTCCTCCTGCACAAAATGTTTTAAGTTTATAAGCTGAAAATGGTTTCAATGCGTTATAATTTTCCAATATTCCAAAACTTATATTTTCAAGAACGCTTCCTACAAAATTTTTTATTTTAGGCATATCTTCTGTTATTAAAGTAGGAGGCTGGAAAACAAATACGCCTCTTTTTATAGAAGTTTTATCTTTAATAGCCATGAGTTCTGGACCTAAAAAAGCAAAAGTTGAGTCTGAACCGGGTGAAATTTTTTTTAAATAAAATTCTATTTGTTCGTTAGGATTAACACTCAAGTTATTTAAAAATGTATCCTTGAACCAATCAAATGCTATCCCAGTATTACCAGAGTTAGCTTCAATTAACCACTTTCCTTTAATAGAATGGTAAGTCGTCCAGTAATTGCATTGAAGATCTAATATTGGTTTATTAACAACTAAATGAACTGGAGCCGTACTTCCTAGGCTGATTCCAACATTTCCATTTTCAATCACACCCATTCCTAACAATGAAGCCTGTGTATCACCCCCAGATTTAACAACCGGAATTTCATCTTGATCAAATCCAAGTTGATTCAGTAATTTAGGTTTAAGTTCACCAACTATTCTACCTGAATCAACTATTTCAGGGAAAAAGTCGGGATCAAAATCAAATGCTTCAATGATTTCAGAGCTCCATTCACCTTTGATAATATCTAATAATTGTGTTTCTCCTGCTGAACTTAAATCTGAACAGAATTCTCCTGTAAGTTTATAAACAACCCAATCATCTAATGTTAAAACCTTTTTTATTTTATTATATAATTCTTCATTTTCTTCCTTAAACCACAATAGCCTTGAAAGACAAAATAACATAGATGGGCTATGTCCGGTAATATTGAAGAGATCCTCTTCTGAAAATTCATCTTCTATAAGATATACGCTGTCAATTCCTCGAACATCCGTGTTTGGACCTCCATATAAAACTTCTCCTTGGCTATCTAAAAAAACTACAGCTATTCTTTGAGCACAAGATGAAATTCCAATAACGTCGCAATTTTTTAAATCTTTTTCTGCCTTTAACAAATCTGTAATAATATTTTCTAATTTATTCCAAACATCTTTCATATCAATTTGTTTAGCAAAACCATCAAGATCGTCATTGAATATTTTCAAATCATCAATTAAAAAAGATTTTAGAATTAAATTATCAGACACAAGCCCAACCTTTATTTTAGTTGAAGAAATATCGATTGTTAAAATTAATCTATCAGAATTGGGCATTATTAATACTTTCAGAGGTGAATTTTTTCTTTATTTTATATCGAATTAACTAGATTTATTATTATTTAAATATTTTCTAATAACTTCACCACGTGGTTCCTCCTCTTCAAATAGTATAGCTTGGAATGAATAAACCTTTGTACTTAGATCTTTCCATGCTTGACTATCTAACCATGCCTTTGAACATGTTTGTGAAAGAAATGTTTCTACACCCCAATTTCTATTATGATCTATTGGTACTTGAGGCAAAAGCAAACCCCGCCTCATTCCTTTCTCAACAATCAACCCATCTCTTCCAATTACAATTTTATTAATATACTCCTTTGGATCGTTAATTTCTATCAATTTAGGAGGAGTCAAAATTGATAATTCAATCACAATATTATCCATTTCTTCAATAGTAACTGAAGGAAATCTAGGGTCTTCAATAGCAGAACTAATTGAAACTTTATGAACTACATCAAATAATGAATATTTAGGTTCAATATATCCAATACATCCTCTTAAGGAATTTCCTGCGACGTCATAATTATTTAGTGTAACAAAAGCACCATACTTATTGGTAAATTTTTCTTTTATTAACGGAGGAATCGGAATCCTTCTGTCATTTCTTAAAAAAAACTCAATATTTTCTCGAGCGAATTCTATAAGCATTGTTCCCTCTACAACACTAAACACCTCTTCATCAGACATTTTAGGAATCTCTTTATCAATTAGTTTATGTATAATTAGATTGTTTAAACTTTTATAGTTTATACCAATCTTTTAAGTATTTTTCCATTTGGTATGGAGTTATCAGAATTAATTTCTTCTCCCCTTAAAAATACTTTCCATATTTGAACTGTAGTAGTAAAATTTTCAAAAGGAGTATATTTAGCTTTTGTTTTAAATGTTTGAGGATTAATTTTTGTTACTGGGATCTTTTCGATAATTAATAAATCAGCATCATAGCCTTCTTTGATAAACCCTTTTTTTTTTAAATTAAATTTTAGAGCAGGATTTTCTGATGCGGCTTTTACAAAATATTCTAAAGATAACTCAAATTGAGTCACTTTTTCTAACATTACTAACGGATAAGTTTCAAAACCAGGGAATCCCGAGGGAATTCTTAAATAATCTCTATTTTTCTCTTCCAATGTATGAGGAGCATGATCACTAGCAATCAATTCGATACTCCCTTCACGAAATTTATTAAAGAGATATTTAGAATGAGATTTGTTTCTTAGCGGAGGTAAAACTTTTCCATAATTTTGATTTGATAGATCTACCGTTTTAGATAAGAGAATATGATGCGGTGTAATTTCATACGATATTTTAAGATTTTTATTTTGATTTAAAGTATGGTTAATAAGATCGAAACTTTCTCTACAGCTAATGTGGCAAAAATGAATGATGGGATAACTTTCACTTTTCCGTTTATTCACATTAATATTTTTAAGAAGATTGTCAATAAATAATCTAATATAATTCAATTCTGTTTGAGGAGGATTTAATCTATCATGTAATTCTAATATGTTATACTTTTTTAGAACCCAATCTTCATAGATTTCTACCCATTTCTTATTATCGATAGATCTGTCTGGATGGATAAATATAGGTATTTTATATTTTGATGAAAAATTAAGTATTTTTTGAATATTAGAATCTTTAGTCCAGTCAATTTCATTTAAACTTTTAAGTGGATAAATTTTAAAACCAATAACTCCTAAATTAATAATTTTCTCTATTTCCCTATCATTAATTTCCTTGGGGACCCCGGCTATGAAACCAACATCTACATAAATATCACTTTTAGCCTTTTCCATCCATAATTGTACTTGCTTACTTGTAATGACTGGAGGTATTGTATTGGGCATTGTAAAAACACTAGTTATTCCAGAAAAAGCGGCTGCTTTAGTGCCAGTTAAAAAAGTCTCCTTTTCAATCTGTTCCATATCTCGTAAATGAGAATGAATGTCTATAATTCCTGGAAGGATTAATTTATACTGGCAATTAATTTCTTTCCCATCACGGTTTTTTTCAATTAGCTCTCGTAATTCTTTATTTTGAGATTCAAAACTTATTGATTTTATTATGCCGTTATGGATAAGAATAGAACCCTCTCGTATTAAGCCTTCAGAATAGATTTTCGCGTTTTTTAAAATCATTTTCCTGACTATTTATTAGTTGAGTTCGAGTCTATCCTTTTGAAAATTTATATATAATATTTTATTTTCTACGATATCAATTTTTGATAGAGAAACAAATTTAATATTTTTCACTCCTTTGAATAACTTAATTACATCAAACTCACCGTTTAAAAAATTGTAATTTGGAATTATAAAAGAGCTCAAATCCAAATCTTTTATAGCTGATTCTCTAAAATCAAAGATCTTTGTGTTAATTTCAGAAAATTGGTTTTTATTTATTAAAAAAAAACTTGGTCCATTACATATTGAATTAATGAAGCTAATGAGGGAATAAATATTAGGAAATTTACGAACATAAATACCTGGGGTTGATTTTTTCCACTCCTTGTTTTGAATATTTTTTTCCTCGTTACCTTTAACTAAAGCTTTTTCTAAGAGTAATGCTTGAGATCTTTCATCAGGACCTAAATACCTTAACTTATCTCCATTTAATTTAACTAAAATACTTCTTTTCTGAAAAATTAAGAATAAATTATTATTTTTTCTGATGCTATATGATAAACAAAATGTTTCTCTGATACTAGAGCAAAGCCTATATACATCAAGAGGAGTAATCCCTTTATCCACATCTTTTTTAGTAAAAAATGTAAGTTCTTTATTTAACAGTATAAAATTTACCAAGATAATCAGATAGAAAACATTCAACAAAATTAAATTAGAATTTACCCAATTTTTTGAAAAAATCAGTAGCAACTTTTTCACCAGGAAGTCCGGGCATTCCGGGCATTCCCTTCCCTTTTTTCTGCATTTGCAAAAATCTCTTCATGAATTTTTTCATTTGGTAGTATTGTGCCAGCATTTTGTTTATCAAAGAATATTCTGTTCCACTTCCAATCGCAATTCGCCTCTTTCGAGTCTTTTTGATTATTTTGGGTTCCATTTTCTCTTCAGCTGTCATGCTCGACAAAACAACTTCCCATTTTGCTAAGTTCTTTTCAGCATCATTCTTCAGGGCATCTGGAATATTTCCTCCGCCCATCATAGTCAAAATCTGCTTAAATTTTCCTACTTTTTTAATACTTTTCAGTTGAAGATAGAGATCATCTAAAGTAAATTTACCATGTAACATTCTTCTAACCATTTCTGGTTCTAAATCCACTTCTGCTTCCTGTACTTTTTGAACTAATGCTTCAATATTTGGTATTCCCAGTAAGGTTCCTACGAATTTAGATGGCTCAAATTCTTCAATATCATCTATTTTTTCTCCAATTCCTATGAATCGAATACTGACTTTTGTTGCAGAGCAAGCTGACAATGCTCCTCCTCCTTTTGCTGTTCCATCAAGTTTTGTTACAATAATACTCCCAAGGTTTGTGGTTTTAGAGAATTCTTCTGCTTGAACATATGCCTGTTGTCCAAGTGTGCCATCGAGAACTAGACAAATCTCGTTTGGTTTCAATTTTTGTTCAAGAATTGCCATTTCCTTCATAAGTTCCTTTTCTTCCTTATGTCTCCCTGCAGTATCAACAATTATCAAGTCATTTCCATCATTTATTGCCCTTTTAGTTTCTTGAATCGCAATTTTAATAGCATTTTTTTCATTGGGATTTCCATAACACTTTACTCCTACTTGTTCAGTTAGTTGAACGAGTTGTTCATAGGCTCCAGGTCTCCATGTGTCGGTTGTTAATGCTGCGACTTTAAAGCCTTTACTTTTATAGTATTTAGTTAATTTTCCGATTGTGGTGGTTTTTCCCGATCCTTGAATACCTACAAGTAATATGACGTTTTTTTTGCCTGGTTTGATACGTATTGGAGCTGATTTACCCCCTAAGAGTTTAATGAGCTCATCGTGTATTAATTTTATGATGAAATCTTTCCTTCTTGCCTTCTGAAGTTTAGTATTCATTGCTTCTTTTTTTATATTTTCTGTCATTTCAAAAACTAATTCCACGCGTACGTCTGCTGACAGCAAAGCGCGTTGAATTACTTGGATAAGAGCGTTTATTGCGTCTTTATCTACTTTTGGTAATCGTCTAATTGTTCGGATGGCGGAATCTAATTTTCTTCCAAGTTCGGTGAGGACCATAATTTTCTATTCACAAAAACTAAATTTTTTTTTTGATTAAATATAATATATTATAAATTAAAAGAAATGTCAAAATTAAAAATATTTGGGATAAAAATTAATAAACTAAGGTGTATTTGTAATTGTCTATTAGAAGAACAGAAATACAAAAGTTAAAAGCCGGACAATATCTCATGGTTGATGATGAACCATGTGTCATAAAAAGTACGGAACGATCTAAAAGCGGGAAACATGGTCACGCTAAAGTAAGAGTTGTTTGCGTCGGCATGTTTGATAATAATAAACGTTCACTTACAATTCCATCAGGTCATATGACAGAAATTCCTGAAATAATAAAGGGTATTGCTCAAATTAGTTTTATAGAGGATGACTTGGTCAATATTATGGATGTAGAATCATATGAATCAATGGACGTAGATTGGCCTCAAGATGATGATTTAAATAAAAAAATCAAGGCTCTACAAAACGATCCCGATAAAATATCGACAACACAGGTTGAATACTGGCAACTAGCTGGAAAAACTCTTATAAACAGAGTTTTCTCAAGCTAATCATAACTTTAGAATAATAGTTCCAAGAAAAGTCAATTTTAATTTTCAAACATCATTTATTTTTTAGAAACTATCATAGAATCACGAAAATTTTAAAAAGTACTTGAGGATTATGGAGAAAAAACCAATTGCCATAGCTTGTAGATTGGATTCAGAAAAAGCTATTAAATTAACGAGGAGAATATTTGAGTTTTTGGTCCAAAAGGGTGAAATTGTATATTTAGAAACAAGAATCGCACCAAAGATATTTCCCCATAATGGTATGGACTTAAGTGAGATGAATGCTCGGAATATTAAGTTCATCGTAATAGTTGGTGGTGATGGTTCTATACTAAGAGTAGTTAGTGGATTATCTCAAAAAGATCCCCCTCCTATTTTAGGAGTTAATGTGGGTTCTATTGGATTTTTAGATGAATCTAATGGAAGATTAATTTTTAAAGATTTAATAAAAGTATTAAAAAACGAGTTTAAATTAGAAAATTGTTCAAAAATTATACCTTATATTGTAAAAAATTCTGAAGAAATTAGATTAAACAGTGCTTTAAATGAAGTTTTAATAGTATCCTCAAAGAGTTCTAAAGTTCTACAAGTATCCATAAGAATTGATGGTATATTTCTGAATCGTCTCTATTTAGATGGAGTTATTGTTTCTACGTCTACAGGATCAACTGCCTATAATTTAAGCGCGGGGGGAGCAATAGTTAATCCACATTTGGATATAATGCAACTAACGCCATTGAATAGTTTTGCAAGATCGGGATTAAAACCTATAGTAGTTCCAATAGATTCAGAGATTGAGATCCAATTATTAAGGCCTCGTCTAGATGCAAAAATAGTGATAGATGGACAAAGAGAAATCAAAAAAATTCAATCTAATACAAAAATTAGAATACGAAAATCAATTTCTTACACAAAATTCATTCGTTTCAATAAAAGTTATTATACTCGTTTAAGAAAGAAAATAATTGGAACACTGAGAGTTCCTATAAATGATTCTCCAGAAGAATGAAGAAATGTTGAGTAAGTCTCCCATTTTAATATTTGATACTAATATATTCCTAACTGGAATTGATTTCAATTTATTCGACGGAATTATCTACACAACACCTTCTATTATAGAGGAAATTAAAGTTGAAAAGTATTCAAAACAAAACAAAAATATATTAAATAAAATATATGCTGCTCTTGATAATAATAAACTAATAGTAAGATCTCCAAAGAGAATATATATGGAGGACGTAATTGAAAAATCAAAATTAACTGGAGATTTTAAAGCTTTATCTAAAGTAGACAAGGAGTTAATATCTTTAGCTTTGGAATTAGTTGAAATCCATAAAACTACGGTACAGATTTTCTCAAATGACTATTCAATTGAAAATGTCTGTTCTGAATTGAATATCCCATTTTTTTCACTATTTAAAAAGGGAATTAAGTCAACAATCACGTGGGAAGTTTATTGTCCTCATTGTAAAAGTAGTCATGATGCTGATAAACTGTTTAAAACGTGCGAAATATGTGGATCACGTTTGAAAAGAAAGCCAAAAGATTATAAAATATTATAGTGGCTATTATATAAGTTATATCACAATTAATTAACGAGAAATATAAAAAATACCTATAGAAAATTATGGGCGTAAAAATAAATGAATTAGTAAAAAAAGTCAAACGAACAATTACATTTGAAAATATTTTTAATAAGGGAATAGCTATTGACGCTTTTAATAC
>CAZRBD010000065.1:0-3771 GCA_964598265.1 uncultured archaeon | reverse complement strand
TTAACTTATTAGAACACAATACAAAACCCATATATGTATTTGATGGTACTCCTTCTGATTTAAAATTAGATACATTAAAAAAAAGAAGAAAAATTAAGGTCCAAGCAAGAGAGAAAATGGTTAAGGCTCAAGAAGCTGAAGATTTTAGAGAAGCTAGAAAATTTGCCCAATTAACTTCAAAACTAGATTCGGGTATGATAACAGAAAGTAAAAAACTTATTGAATATATGGGAATTCCAATAATTCAAGCGAGTTCTGAAGGAGAAGCACAATCAGCGTATTTAGTGGAAAGGGGAGATGCTTGGGCATGTGCTTCCCAAGATTATGATACACTTTTGTTTGGTGGAAAGCGATTAATTCGTAATTTTGCCATCAATCGTAGTAAAAAAGTGAGAGACACAACTGTTAGTTTAGATATAGAGTATATCTCATTATCTAAATTTTTAGAACATCTAGGTATTACTCGAGAACAACTTATAGAAATGGGATTATTAATAGGGACGGATTTTTTTCCTGGCGTTAAGGGTATAGGACAAAAAATAGCTTTAGATTTAATTACAAAATATGGAACAATTAAAAATATTTTACAAAATAAAGTTAAAATTGGGGGTAAGGAGATTATTGTTCAATTAGAAGAGATTAATCAAGTAAAAGATATGTTTCTTAATCCTGATATTAAAAAAGACTATAAATTACCTAAGCAAAAAAAGATTGATTTTGAAAAATTAGACGAATTTCTTATTGAGGAACATAACTTTTCTAAACAAAGAGTTGATAATGCTCTTGATCGGCTAAGAAAACTAAATTCTTAAAAGGTACAAGTCTCTTTAGATAATTTTTTTAAAAGTAATTGATAAACCATTAAAAAAAAAACAATAAAAAAAAAGAAAAAATTTTTACGAAATTAATAATTTTTGATATTTGATTAGAAATAGTAAATAGAGTTGAAATATCATGTCATCAAAGGGCAATAATGGTAAAGAGAAGGATGAAAAAAACGATGATAAGATGCCAAGTGTAATTTTAAGAGTTCAGAAAGCTAAAAAAAGAGATATTGGGCGAAATATCATAAGAATTGACCCTACAACAATGGAAAAGTTAAATATACAAACTGGCGATGTAATTGATGTAATGGGTAAGAAAAATAGTGCGGGTATTGCTTGGCCAAGTTATCCTCAAGATAATGGATTAGGAATTGTACGTGTGGATTCTAGATTACAAAAAAACACTGGAACTAGAATCGATGATACTGTAGAAATTAAAAAAGTAAAGACAGACATTGCTCAAAATGTAGTACTAGCCCCCTCAAACTTTCCTATTAAAAATAATCCAAGATTTGAGAGCTTTGTAAAAAGAAAATTAAATGGTTATCCAATAACGCTCGATGATTATATATTCATTTCTATAGGCATTAGCAGAGAAATAACATTTAAAGTTATCAGTATGAGACCGAGTGGAATTTGTATTATCAAAGAAGATACTGTTCTTAACCTCAGTGAGAGAATTACTGAAGAGGCTGAGAAAGGTTCTAGCTCTATCACCTACGAAGATGTTGGTGGATTAGATAGAGAGATTCAGAGGGTAAGAGAAATGGTCGAGTTACCCTTACGACATCCATCTCTATTTAAACGCCTAGGAATTGATCCTCCAAAAGGCGTATTATTACGAGGTCCACCCGGTTGTGGAAAAACTTTGCTAGCTAAAGCAGTTGCAAATGAAAGTGAAGCACATTTTATTTCTATAAATGGACCAGAGATTATGAGTAAATTTTATGGTGAATCTGAAAAAAAATTAAGGAAACTTTTTATTGAAGCTGAAGAAAAAAGCCCATCAATTATTTTTATTGATGAAATTGATGCCATTGCTCCTAAAAGGGAGACAGTAACAGGAGAAGTAGAAAGAAGAGTAGTAGCTCAACTATTAGCCTTGATGGATGGGTTGCACGGTAGAGGTAAAGTTATTGTCATAGGTGCTACAAATAGACCAAATAGCTTAGATCCCGCATTAAGGCGCCCAGGGAGATTTGATCGTGAGATAGAAATTAAAGTTCCTAACGAAAAAGGGAGGCGAGAGGTTTTTCAGATACATACTCGAAATATGCCCCTTGATAAGAAGATTTCAATAAGAGAATTTTCGCAAATTACCCATGGTTTTGTTGGTGCCGATATATCGGCTGTTTGCCGAGAAGCGGCCATGGCAGCACTACGTAGATATTTACCAAAGATTGATTTAGAAGCAGATTTTATTGATCCTGAGTTATTAGAACAAATTGAGGTAACTAAAGAAGATTTTGAGGAAGCTTTAAAAGAAGTAGTACCATCTGGAATAAGAGAAGTATTTGTTGAGGTTCCAAATGTTACATGGGATCAAGTAGGAGGTTTACAAGATTTAAAACAAAGACTAATTGAAGCTGTAGAATGGCCTTTATCACATCCTACAATATTCACTCGTATGGGGGTGAAGCCACCAAAAGGAATATTACTTTATGGCCCTCCAGGGTGTGGAAAAACTTTATTAGCTCGTGCTGTGGCTACGGAATCAGAGGCAAATTTCATTTCAATAAAAGGTCCTGAACTCTTATCAAAATGGGTTGGAGAAAGTGAAAAAGCAATAAGAGAAATCTTCCGTAAGGCTAAAATGGCATCTCCATGTATCATATTTTTTGATGAATTCGATTCTATTGCTCCAAGCAGGGGAAGACATACTTCTGATTCTGGTGTATCAGAGAAAGTTTTGTCACAATTTTTGACAGAACTTGATGGTTTGGAAGTATCGAAAGATTTAGTTGTAATTGCCGCAACTAATCGTCCAGATATTCTTGACCCTGCTTTAATAAGACCAGGTAGGATTGATAGAATTCTATTAGTCCCCCTTCCAGATGAAGCGGGAAGATTAGAAATTTTAAAAATATTTACTAAGGGTATGCCTTTAGCAAGTGGTATAGATATTGAAGATTTAAGTGAGATGATTGAAGGCTTTTCTGGGGCAGATATAGAAACTTGGTGCCGTGAAGCTGCGATGATTGCTTTAAGAGAGAATATTAGAGCAAGAAAAGTAACTTATGAGAACTTTAAAGATGCAAGAAAGGATGTAAATCCGACTTTAACTAGAGAAATTATTGATTGGTATGAGAAATTTGGTGATAAATTAAAAAGTAGAAGAATTGAAGAATCAAAAGAAGAAGGATTATTTGTATAAAAAAATAAAAAAATTAATTAGATTTCAAAAATTAACTATACTACAATTTTTAATTTTATTTGGTGATGTGTTATCGAAGCTCATAGATGGAATGAAAAACCTATTATGAATTCTATAATGGACATATTGATAAAAAATAAGGGAGAGATTTTAGATAAGAGGCTTGAAGATCTCTTAAAAAAGGAATTTCCCTACATAAATCCTTTAGCTTTGGAAGAATTATTCATGAAATTAGAAAGCATGAATGTCATTAATGTTTTTCGTGTTTCAAAAAATAAGAAAATGTTAGTTCTTAATAAAAATTCCAAAGCAATTAGAGAAGGGATAATAAAAGATTTCTACTAATCAATTATTTCTCCAATTTAAACAAATTTGAGCTAACGAAACCTCTTCCATTTGAGACTTAAACTTTCGTTTTCTTATACTTATAAATACGGGATAATTTACCGCATTACCCATTAAAAGCATTTCTCCTACACCTAAGCTAGAAATCATTGTTGTATATTCTTTCGTTATTGCTTCTGAACTATCCATTAGATGTTTTAAATCGTATGGATTTTTTATGTTTAAAAC
>CAZRBD010000064.1:9959-20666 GCA_964598265.1 uncultured archaeon | reverse complement strand
TTTCACATCCAGAGCAAGTACTTGTAATTATTCGTGAAGATTTAAGAAGAATTTTCATTTGGAAGGGACCAAAATCTCCAATTCGTAGTAGATTTGTAAGTTCTAGAACTACCATAGCTCTCCAAGAAGAACTTAGAATGGAATTTGGACTTCGTCCTTGTAAAATTATCTCTGTAGATGTGGGAGATGAGCCTTTAGAATTTTTAAGTGCCTTTAATTTTCCACACACAGGGATAGCATTAAGAAAAATCATACGTATGATGGGAGAAGTTAAAACGTTGACGCTTACAAGAAAATATCTTCCAGAAATCTTTACTGCTGATCTCCTAGAAAATTCTAAAACTGACGGGCTTCCAACTTTTAGACCCCTTACATTAGGATACCTTAAGTCATGTGGAATTTTAATTAGATTTCACGACACCAATGTAAAATTTTTTAAAGATTAATGTTTTGTGCTTTTAAATATTAGATTTAGAATCAGAAATTCGCATTTTCTTTTTTTTCAGTTGCCATACAGTTACACCCAATGTTGTTATAACGAGAATTCCTGTGAATATATCACCTGTAAACCCGATATTTTGAGGAAGCCTATTATCTACATTAAGAATCCTGGAAATATTATTATTATTCCCTGGGATGTCCGTGGCAATTACTAAAATAAAATCTATATTAAAATACTGTAAAATGCCTTTAAATTAATTTAATATCTATATTGATAACACATAAAAAAATAATATTAAGAATTCTAGCTTTCTGCTGTTGATATCTAAACAGATATACATCACAAATTATTAATTTTAATATGACTTTTGGAAGCTTAATTTAAATGATGAAAGGTTTAATTATATGGATGAAAAGCGAGTAGCATTCTTAAAAAATGATTATGTTCAAGGATTTCCAGCTTATTGTGGATTTATAGTTGATAAAATAGATAACGGCTTTTTTGAATCTCGCCTTACTATTCGTCCTGAACATAAACAACAAAATGGGTTTGTTCATGCAGGTGTAATGGCTACAATGGCTGATCACACTGCAGGGTATGCAGCGTATACTATTGTGCCCGAAAATAAACGTATCCTTACAGTTGAGTTTAAAATAAATTACTTCAAACCAGCTAAGGGAAATGAGATTATATGTAAATCTAGAGTACTTAGCGGAAGAAAGAATATAATAGTTTCTGAATCTGAGATTTATGCCAGATCAGACAAAAAAGATATTTTAGTTTCAAAAGCTCTGGTCACTTTAATCGCTGTTCTTCCTCCACATCATTTTGAATAAGGGCAAAATGTGATTTGATTCTACAACGCGATGGAGTATTATTTCGAGCTTATCATTTGATATTTTCAAATCTATAACTTACCTTCCGGCCAACAATCATCGATTTCAAGCTCTAATTCTTCAGTGGAAAGCGGGAAAGGTACGTTTTCTTCGCGCGATAAATATAGAAAAGAACGATAGGATTCACCACAATATTCGGCAGCTTTCCAAACAGTCCAATTACGCAATCTAATCTGTTCCAATGCTTCTTTTTTTTTCATTTCTTTTATTCCTAGGGCAATGGCTCTGCGAGCAACGTTAGATTTATCTGTTTTCATTTTTTTGGCAATGGAATCAAGCTCTTTATCTTCCTTCTCATCAATGCGTACTGATAATGTTTTCATCTCTCTGTATACAATATCTGAAATTGTATATAAATCCACCTATAATGTATGGTAATCATCTATTTATATTCATAGAGTAAATTATTATACATCTTAAAAAAAATAATGTAAGAAATTATGTCAAAATCATCAGTTTTAGCTGTTTTAGCACTTGTAGTCGGAGTTAGTGGACTCGGACTTGGAGCATATCAAATGATCTTAGTTACACCTGCACAATCTGGAATTAAACATACATGGTATAGTTCTGATAACACTAGTCATTATGCTGGACAGGCTCCCTTAGATATAGCGATTGATTCATTATTGATCAATTTTAGTGTAAAATCTGGAGAATCCGTATATCTTCACTTTAATACAATGTTACATGTACCGGGGAGTGTAAGTTTTACATTTAACTTTGTATTAGATAGTGTTATCTTGTTTGGATCCCCGTATCCAGATTGGATTATCGAACAAACGAATAGTACTTTAGCCGTTTCACTTCAACTTTCACTGGATACAGTTTCTGCTGGAGCTCATAATGTAACTATAGGCATATATTCAAGGGATGCCGCTAATTATATTTCTTCTAGTTCGCTATTAGTACAAACTTATATCCCTTAAAAACTATTTAGAAAATTAAATTTTACTTCAACTTTTTTTTTAAGTTAGCCACAGAATTATATCAAAATTATTGAGAAGATGCCGATAATTATTATTCAGGCTGAAATCCTTTTTAGAAATGAGCTATATAAATTTTGCCTAAGCATAGCAATTATAACAGAGATTGCTTGTTATTCTCTTTTTTCTAGATTTAGCTATGAATACAAGTGATCTTTTAGTATAGTTTTCTAATTCAAATCAATTAAATCTTCCAAGAAAAACAAATCAATTTTAAAAGCTTTAATTATTAATGGTTTTTTCAATTCTCCTTCTTTTTTAGCAAATAATGCAGGAATATTATTTTTTTCTGCTAAAGCTATTGTAACACAATCAGGAAGTGCTATTGGATTATTACATTTTAATATACCTAATATCTTTAAGAATTTGTTCTAGTGTTTGAATTTCAATAAAATTAGAATCAATTAGATTGTCAACCTTTTCAAAAACTCGTTCCATTCCAATTTTTCTACATAGTATATATTGTGTTTCTATTATTGCTAAATTTGTTGTTTTTGGCTCAATTTCATCATTTAAAATACTTTTGAAGAGATCAGAGTCATTCCCAGACAAAAGAAGTTCAATCATGGAACCACCATCAAAAACCACTTCTTTAAAAGGAAACTTCATCTTTTTTCCTCTCCTGATATAACTCACTTAAAACGTTATCAACATCTATATTTTCAATTTTTTTACAAGCAGTTCGGAATTTATCTTCGTCTTTCTTTTTTTGGTAATTTTCTATCAAGAATTTTATTGTAGTATCGTAATTTATTTTTTTCATCCTTTTTATTTGCAATAGAGCTGCGACTTTTAGAAGACCTTCCTTGGTTTTATCATCTATGGTAATAGTAGTAATACCATACACCTCATTATTTCAATTAGAATCTGGATAGCGCTACTTGTATCTAAAAAAATCATAATTATGAAAATCTCTGATTAATTCCTTCACGAATTTCTTTAATATCTGATTCTATAATTTCAAAATATTCTGTTGGTAAATCTTTCCATATTCCAAAGGATTTATTGATATCTTTTGATTGTTCTTTAATATCTAATAAGCGTTCCAAAAATTCAGAGATACTCTCTTCATCTTTTTTACTATCTAATAATTTTTTATAAATTCTTTCGGTAATTTTTATTGTTTTTAAAGGCATAATTCTCAATTAGATAAGGAGAGCTTTATCGAAACGTTTGGATTAATTTAATTCTCAATTTCATCACTAAAAATTTTAACTTTTTAAAGATTTAATCAAAAGTTCCATTTCAAACTTAAAATCTTTCCATAGAAGGGGTAAATTTTCTGCAAGTGGCATTAATTTTTCTTTATCTAGATTTATACCATATCCATGAATAAAAAAATGTCGAAATGCTCGATATTCATCGAGTCTATTAGAAAGTTCCAGGGAAATTATTTTATTATTAACTGAAAGATCTAACAAATCATTATGCCAAGATTCTGAGGATGGAATGGAAATCCCTTTAAATTTTAGTGTTCTCTTAATAATATTTTCCATCCCTTTATATGCATTTTGAAGAAAGGTAGCGATTGCGGCTAACTCTATGATGGTTATTTTTTTCCGTTTCATTACCTTATTTAAAGCTTCAAGAGTTTTTGACATATGCTCTCTTTCAGCTTCAACTTCATTAATGAGCTTATCCATATATTTTGACACTATTTTTTTCAATTATTTGGTTAAATAAGGATTTCTCGGATAAATCAATAAGATCTACAGGTTTAGGTAAATTTCTTAATAATTCTCCGTAAAATTTGAAGAACAAACTCGGTTTTATTCCATATACAGCAAGATCAATATCATTATATTCGTGTTGGTCTAATGAAGACCCAAATAAATAGACTGAAGAGACATTATATTTTTTTGCATATCGGATGATGATTTCTTTTTCTTCTTCACTTATCATGTTTTCACGTTTGATCTTCTACTTTAAACTAATAATTTGTTTTTATTTAGTTAATATGAATTTTATCCAATTTTTAATCTTCCCTTTTTTTTGAAATAATTTTCTAAATAATACTGCTATTTCAGAGTAATACTAAAATCGAAAATGATATTAACTCAATCTTTAAAATTATATCAAATTTTGTTATAAATATATCAATTCATAAAATTTTAGCTGAAGGAATATAAAAATTGAACGAGAAATATAAGAAAGGTATAATATTAATAATTGAATTAATTTTATGCATATTGAACGGTGTTTTTTTAAATATAATACCAGATTCTGGTTTATGGTGGTTAGGTTCTTATGCTACATTTTTGGTTTAACTTCTCTTGTTATTGGAGGCATTCCTGTAATATTTAAGTCGTTTAGAGAAGTTTTTCATAAAAATTTTACGGCTGATATACTTTTTTCGATTGCATTAATCGCCACGCTTGAATAAGAAGATAAGAAGAAATAAATTTATTTGTATTCTTCGAGATCTTAAAAATGTAAATGGTATTAGTGAGTGATTAAATTTGTTTTATTTAAATTTTATAGGTGCTACTTTATCCAAAGATTATGAGAATCTCTCTTTAAAAAAAATATTCCTTAAACTAAACCCTAATTTCTGATAATTTAATAAATTAGAGCAAGGAATTTTCCTCATTATAAACTCAATTCAATCTTTTACCAATGATTATATATTTTCATTAAACTATTATCTTTATATGAATAGAGAGATTGAACAATTAACTAAACATTTTTTAGGGCATTTAGAACAAACAAAATTCTTTTCCAAAATTGAATTTGTTATCTTATATGGCTCTTCTCTCAGTTCATATCATCTAGATGACAGTGATATTGATCTTTGTTTATATATCGATGGAGAGAAAAAAACACTTTCAAATATACGGTTAGAATTATTAACAATATTCAATGAAAATCTTGACATTCAGATTTTTCAATTACTTCCGTTATATGTTCAGATTGAGGTATTAAAAGGTAAAGTTCTTTATGTAAAGGATGAGGATAGGATATATGAAATTGCTAATGAAACGATTGATGAATTTGAAGAATTTTATCCATTTTATTTAGAATATATTAATCGGTGAAAGATTTGAGAACTGATGTAATTAAAACTAAACTAAAAATTATTGAAGAAAATATTGAGATAGTTAAAGAAAACCTACCTGAAAAATTAAGCGAATTTAAAGCATTAGGTTTAGTTAAGGACGGTATTTATAAAAGAATTGAAGCATCAATTCAAGAAGTCCTCAGTATTTGCTCAATAATTAACTCGGATTTAAAGTTAGGAATCCCTTCAAACAGAGATGACATAATAGTTGCTTTGTTGGATAACAATATTTTATCAAAAAATATAACTGAAAAAATTAAGGAATTGAAGGGATTTCGGAATTTCTTAGTTCATCGGTACGGAACAATTGATGATAAAGTTGCTTTTAAGGATATAAGAATTGGACTTCCTGATTTTAAATTATTTAAAGAAGAGATTCTAAATTATCTCAGGTCTTTAAGTAAGGATGAAAAACCCCTATGAATCATAATTTTCAGTTAATACTAACTGTAAATATTGAAGTCTAAGTGGAGTTCATCTGCACTATCTTCCAACCCTTAGAATTCAATCAGGTGTTATTACTTACCTTCTGGCCAACAATGCAATCCTTCTAAACCGGTTGCCAATTTTATCGCTAAATCAGCATCAAATAATTCTCTGTTAATTATTTCACCCCAAAGATCAGTTCCTCCATCTGCCATTGTAGGGATAAGAAAACTTTCTTCCCGTTTATCTGTAAATATATAAAACTCATCATTATCGAATAAATCTTCTCCAATTTTAAAACACACTCGTATGATATCCTTCCAATAAAGTTCGTCTTTCCATCCTTCGCCATTAGGAGGGTTTGTTTCACGGTAAACTTTCTCATCGTCAAAAGTTACATGATACCAAGTAGATAAACTCATTCTGTTCTGTTCACTTTGTTTTGTACCATTTTTATATAATAAATATCCAGAGTAAACGTATTTATAACTATCTAATGGTAAACTCTACGAGATTCTTGAAAATTAGTTGTTTTATTACTTAAATTACATAGAAAGTTAAAAAGAACAAAAAAAGATGACAGAAATGTTAATCGCTGTGTTCCCTAATCGATTTAAATATATAAAGGAAGTTAACTATAGTATTAACTACTTACAAATCAATTTTTATTATGAAGGCGATAATAATATGAAAACACTCATATAATACTTTAATAATTTTTTATATATATACGTAAAACAAGCAGAAATGTTTACTCTAGTCATTTTTATTTCCAGATGCTTGATTCCCCCCAACTTGTTTTGGATAAAAGTGAAGACTAAAATCCTAAACTAGACCCTAATTTCTGATAATTTGATAAATTAAACAGTTTATCAATATGTATTTAAATATCTTTTACTATTTAGTATCATAGAAAATGTCAGATATTATCGAAAGTAATCCCGAAATTTTGGGAGGAAAACCAATCATTAAGGGAACCAGAATTCCTGTTGTTTTAATCTATGAATTAATTGGATTGAAATATTCAATATCCGAAATTCTAAAAGAATATTGGAAGAGCTTCCAGAAAATTATGACGTATCATATCATTATAAGTATATATCCAGTGGCTATAATGATGGCAATTATAAACAAAGAGAAGGTTGGAGGATATTAATACAGATGATGTTTAATTTTCTTCTATTAATTTCTCAATAGCAGATTTAAGTTCGGGAAGCCTTTGGTGAATTGTTGTCCAGACCAATTTTAAATCAACTTCAGAGTAAGCATGAATCAACTTATCTCGCATTCCTACAATATCTTTCCATGAGATTTCAGGATATTGTTTTTTAATATTTTCAGGAATATTTTTAGTAGCTTCTCCGATAATCTCAAATTTCCGAATAACTGCGCTCGAAGTTTTATCATCAACTTTGAATTGATTAAAATCTAATCAATCTGTAAATTCCTCTATACTAGTGATAGCTATTTTTATATCCTTCAAGAAAATCAGCCACTTATCACTCATATATAACCTCTTCAAGGATCTGTTTTTTCAAATCTTCTTTTAAACTTGCTTTTGATATAACATCCACTTTTGTATTAAAAATCTCTTCTAAATAGCGTGAGAGACCAGCAAGATGAAATAAATCGGCATCCTCTTCAAATTCTACTAAAAAGTCGATATCACTAGTAACTTTTTGCTTAGTATTCACATAGGAGCCGAATAATCCAATAGTTTTTACTCTATATATTTTATTAAGATTATCTCTTAAACTTGTAAGTGTATTAAGAATTATCTCTTTACTTTTTTTCATCTTATTCACACTTCTTATCTAGTTTTCAATATAGAGATAAATTATTGAGATTAAAAATTAAACTCCTTAAAGAATTATTATCAATTAAAATTAATAAATAAAATGTGCTGCGTAATTATAATATTTTAAACAATTTAAGACAGATAGAAATAATAACTCCCGCAGAATTATTATAATATAGGTGAACAAAAACGTTAAATGAACAAGAATTTGAAAAAATTAAAAAAGCCAGTGAACTTGAATTTCCAAACGATATAGCATTACAGCAAATTCATATTGCAAGAAAGGTTATTGCTAAAGAAGCAGAAAAGAAAGGTCTAAAATACCTTGATTATATAAAATTAATTACCAAAGAAGTTAGATCCATTCAATAAATTCTCTTAATAAATATCTTATTTTAGATTGCGTTGGATAATAAAAAATGACTGATGTCGCTTCAACTAGATTAGATGAGAAGGAAATTGATGAATTAAACAAGATCTCTGAAAGAGAACGTATAGATCGTTCATCTCTAATTCGAAAATTTCTTCTTGCCCAAATTCAAGAATATCGATTGAAGGAGAGTTGTGAGAAATATCGGAAGGGATTAGTAAGCATGGCAGAGGCTGCTATCTTAGCAAAAGTATCAATTTATAAAATGATGGATTATGTTGATCGTGAAAAGATTCAGGCCCCTTCTTTAACTGATTATGAAATGGAGGAGGATTTGAAGCGATCTAAAAAGAAATTTGATGAAATTAAGTAATAAAGAAAGAATTTTGTATTTTTAAAAGTCTTAGTTTAACTTTTTAAAATGGAAATCAAGAATTTATTGACACGTTTTTGACATAAGCTCTTACCAAAAGATTCTTATATCTTATATTATTGTATACTAGTATACAAGAATACAAAGAAATGATTGATATGAGTACCATTAGGATTGATAAAAATCATATAGAATTATTGGATAAATTAATTTCTCATCTAACTTTACGGGGAAATAAAATAAACAAGAAGGATCTAATAGCGAAGTTGATTGAGGATGCAATGATCGCTGAAGGTATCGGAAAAAATGAAGATTTAAGTACAATCACAGATGATCATGCCTGGAAAGGATTAGAAGAAGTCTTTGAACTAGGTATTGAGG
Source organism: uncultured archaeon (assembly GCA_964598265.1). Classification (GTDB taxonomy): domain Archaea; phylum Asgardarchaeota; class Lokiarchaeia; order Sigyniarchaeales; family SOKP01; genus Loki-b32. The sequence goes on along the minus strand of CAZRBD010000064.1, from coordinate 11,939 downwards.
ACTTATCAGAAAAAGTCGATGATGTCTTATATAAGTTGAATGGAGAAGAATAACATGGCTGTGTTTTTAGATACAGGATACTTAATAGCTCTTAAGAACAAGGATGATAAAAATTTCCAAATCTCACATTCATGGATGAGGAGGTTCCTAAAGAATGAATTTGGGCAGATATTTACATCTACGTTAGTATTTAATGAGCTGGTAACATTAGCATTAGTTAGATTAAGAAATCCTGATTTTGCCATAAATGTTGGTAATTACATTCTAAAGAGTAAAAAGATAAAAATTGTCAGTTTTACAGACGACGATTTTAAGAATTCTTGGAAAACCTTTCAAAAGTATAAAGAAAAAAGATTATCCTTTACTGATTGTTCGATTTTAGCTCAATGTGAACGTTTAAACTGCAATTTTTTAGCTACCTTTGATAAACACTTTAGAGGGTTAATATCTTCAATTATAAGTTGATTATTGAAGAAGAATATGAAAAAAGAACTTGGGAAACTATTGCAATATACGCCCTCTACTATACCATTTATATCTATATTTGAACCTTTTTTTTTTAAGTTGGCCATGGAATAGTATCAAAATTATTGAGAAGATGCCGATATGAATTTTCGGAATATAGTTTAATTTTTTTTCCTTTTTTGATCTAAAATTCAGCTCGTACCATTACAATCCGCATAAAAAAAAGGAGATTTATTTAAAAACTTTTGCTTTGCGTTTCTTTAGTATTCCTTCCAGTTCCTCATCATTCGATGCATTTGGTAAGTTAACACCATGACTACAAGCCTTGCCTCCAAGAAGTTTCCACAAGCCAGGGAAGTACTCCTCAAATATGTGATTTATTATTTAGTATCCAAATTTTAGAATCTTGTTTGTTATATAACTTTTTAAATTTTAAAATAATTTAAATATTTCTGAGATATGCATGAGGTATTAAATCTAATATTTATCTTAAAATAATGCGTAAACAGCAATTATTTTTTCGCAAGTTCAAGGATGACTTTAATATCAATATTTCTTTCTATTATTTCATCTTCCTTTAAAATAACCCATTCACCAGTCAATTTTTCCATCACTATCCCTCAATTGCTATTTTTAAAAGATATAAAATTGAGATGCATTATAAATAAATTATTCTCAATTAAATATTCTTACTCAAATATTTAAAATGTCTAAATTTTTTTAAGAGCGAAATAATAGAATTAGAATTAATATTAACGCTTTTCGGTTTGATTAAAAGAATAAAATAACTTTTTGAGAATAATATATTTGATGTTTTTAAAATTTACTCATAATCAATTCATATCATCAATAAATATATATATAAATATTTATATGATTAATAAGGATAAAAATATGACATCGAAGATGATTTCAATTAGAGAGGAAATCTACAAAGATTTAAAGCGATTGAAGGGTCCAAACGAAAGTTTTTCAGAATTAATTGAACGCTTAATAATTGAACGAAAAAAAGATCCTTTAAAACACTTTGGAATCTTAAATGAACTTCCTGATAATGTTCTTGATGATTTCGAGAATGCCATTATCGAGGCAAGAAAGGAAGATCGAAAAAGGGCAGTAGAAAGATTTTCTGAAAATTGGGATGATCTCTAATGATTGTGTTGGATACAAATGTTATTATTGATCTTGGGCGCGGTCGTTCAGGTGTAAAAAAAAAATTAGAAAATTTCAAGGAAGCTGAATTTGCAATATCTGCAATAACAATCCAAGAGATTTATGTGGGATTAGGTTATATCTTGGAAAAACACGGGAAGGAATTATATGAGAAAAATAAGGAAAAAAGCCAAAATTTATTAGAAGATTATATAATTCTAAAAATTACTAGACCTATATTAGAGCACTCAGGATTAATAAAAGGAAAATTAAGGGCTAAAGGTGTTACAATAGAGATTCAAGATTTAATAATCGGCTCTACCGCAGAGATACTAGGTGCTGAAAAAATCATAACTAGGTACC
>CAZRBD010000064.1:0-9949 GCA_964598265.1 uncultured archaeon | reverse complement strand
GAATTAAATTTACTTTCAAATATTAGAGAAATTTTATTGTTCGGGTGCTTCCATATTAAGAACCTTATAGGCTTCTGCCATATCCATGAAAATTTCGATTTCATATCTGTAGCCCTCAATTTTCATTGCCCATTCTTGATATTGCGTGGTTATTAGGTTCATTGCTTCTGCCACTTTACCTTTTTTAACATTAACAATAGCGTGAACTTTCATACCGTCAGTGGTAGCTCTCACACCTAATGCGAGCAGTGTGGAGATAGAAGGATCAGGAGGATATTTTTTAAGCATTTCAATATTAAATTTGGCGACTTTATTAGATTCAGCCTGAGGGAATAAGACTGTTGAAATTAATAATACCATTAGTATCACTCTCCTTTAATTTGGTTTTATCTTTTACTTTTATAAAAAAGTAAATTAGATTAAGTAAATAGTTAATTTAAATCTTGTTTGTTTTAATTAAATATTCTCCCCGATGATTGGAAGAGCTTCCAGAAAATCATGATGTAGCATATCATTATAAGTATATATCCAATGGCTATAATGATAGCAATTATAAACAAAGAGAAGGTATATAATTTAATCATTTGCCCTTACTTACCTTCTGGCCAACAATGCAATCCTTCTAAACCCGTGGCTAATTTTATCGCTAAATCAGCATCAAATAATTCTCTGTTAATTATTTCGTCCCAAAGATCAGCTCCTCCATCCGCCATTGTAGGAATAAGATAACTTTCTTCCCGTTTATCTGTAAATATATAAAACTCATCATTATCGAATAAGTCTTCTCCAATTTTAAAACACACTCTTATGATATTCTTCCAATAAAGTTGATCGTTCCATCCTTCTCCATTAGGAGGTTTTACATCTGATAAATTTTATCATCGTCAAAAGATACATGATACCAAGTAGATAAACTCAATTACTGTTCACTTAGTTTTGTAGCATTTTTATATATTAATTATCCAGAGTAAACATATTTATAACTATCTAATAGTAAACTCTACAAGATTCTTGAAAATTAGGTGTTTTATTTCTACATAATGCTGCTATTTCAGAGTAATACTAAATTCGAAAATGATATTAACTCAATCTTTAAAATAAAGTCAAATTTTTGTAATATATATATTATTTCATAAAATAGCAGAATGAATATAAAGCTTGAACGAGAGATTTAAGAAAGGTATAATATTAGTAATTGAATTAATTTTATGCATATTGAACGGTATTTTTTTATATATAATACCCGATTCTGGTTTATGGTGGTTAGTCTCTTATGGCAACATTTTTGGCTTAATATCTCTTGTAATTGGAGGCATACCTGTAATATTTAAGTCGTTTAGAGAAGTTTTTCATAAAAATTTTACGGCTGATATGCTTTTTTCTATTGCATTAATCGCCACGCTTTATTTAGGGGACTTTTTTGCTATATCACTTTTAATTATCATGATGGGGGCAGGAGAATTCATTGAAGAATGGACAATTAATAGGGCACATGGTAATTTAGAATCATTGGTTGAATTGCAACCTCAAATTTGTCATAAAAAAATCAAAGGAACTGAGAATTATTTAGCATTAAAAGATGTGCCCGTTGATGAAATAGTCCCAGATGACATTATAATTGTGAAACAAGGTGAGAGAATAGCTATAGATGGTATTGTTATTTCTGGCACTGCGGATGTCGACCAATCCGCTTTAAATGGCGAATCTATTCCCACTTTTATGAAATACAATGACAAGGTATTATCAGGTTCATTAATTGTAGAAGGTTATTTGGAGGTTAAATGTTTAATTCCAGCACACGAATCCTCCATAGAAAAAGTAATAAGATTGGTGCAAACTGCCCAAGAGGAAAAATCTGAATTTCAAACATTAACAGATAAATGGGCTCAAATTTTTGCCCCAATAATTCTTTGCGTTGCTTTAATTGCATGGTTAATCACCCAAAATTTATATCTATCAATAACAATCTTAATTGTTGCGTGCCCTTGTGCCCTTGTATTAAGCGTTCCTACAGCTTTCATGGCATCAATTGCGAATTCAGCACGATATGGGGTTTGGGTTAAATCAGGAGACTCTATTGAAACTATTGGGAAAATTGACACTGTCATGCTTGATAAAACTGGGACTCTCACTACTGGAAATCTAACCGTTGCTGAGATTGTCCCAATTAATTCCATATTCTCAGAAGATTTTATACTTAAAACCGCAACCGATCTTGAATATTATTCCTCCCATCCAATTGCAAAATGCTTGATGCATAATAGTAAAGTAAAAAAATTGAATATAGATCCTCCTACAGAATATGAGATATTATTAGGTATTGGGATTAAAGGGTCAATGCAAGGGAAAACATATTATTTTGGAAATAAATTTCTACTAGAATTAGAGGGTTTGAATTTAAATCAATCGTCTGATCAAATTAATATTACTCAAAATTTAATTGAAATTTCTGAAGAATCGGGGAATTTACCTCTGATCTTGGCTACATCAGACGAGATTATTGGAATTATTTCACTAAAGGATGAACTGCGTGATTCAGTTTCGGAATTCATTATAGGTTTAAAAATGTTAGGTATTAATAGGATCGGAATCCTTTCTGGAGATAATAAAAATCGCTCCGATGCCGTGGCAGAAAATTTAGGCATTAAATTCGTTAAAGCCAATTTAAAACCTGAAGAAAAATATGAAATTATCCAAAATGAAATAGATAATAATCACAAGGTTGCAATGATTGGAGATGGAATAAATGACGCACCCAGTCTCGCTTTATCGACACTTGGTATAGCAATCGGACAAGGTGGAACTGCTTTAGCAGCAAATCAGGCTGATATGATATTATTGGATGATAATATCTCCAATCTAATCCACATTTTTGACATTGGGAGACGCACTATTCGAAAAAGTAAAATAAATATCATATTGGCGTTGATTCTTAATATCATAGGTATTATTTTATCTATATATGGAATTCTGAACCCCATAGCCGCAGCATTATGGCATGTCATGGAATCCTTAATAGTCGTTATTAATAGTACATTTCTCTTATGGATAAAGCCTAAAAAAATAAATAAATAAATCTCAATAATAAACGTCTTAAACGATTTAAAATAGTCACACACATCAATTTTGATATTGAAATTTTGATATTTTCCTTAGAAATTAAAATTGGCTGTGATTTTGCGAAATTAATTCCCTTTACTAGAATTTTTCCATTCAATATTTTTTTTCCCTCTCAGTATAGAGAAAGTCAAGCTAATAAATGTAAGAACAATAAAAACAAAACTGATCAAACGAGCGCTTATGATAAATTGCGGATAGTAAACTGGCGTAATTGCAACATCCCCTATTATTACGGCAAAAACTATTGTCAATATTCCGAAACTGAAGATTTGGCCTATTGTTCTCATAGTTCCTTCGAGGCTGGCGGCAATACCCAGAGAGCTTTTAGGGATTGAACTCATGATTGCCCGAGTATTTGGTGAAGAAAAGAAAGCGATGCCAAAGCCAATAATTCCAGATGAAATTGCGATTAGAATAACAGGAAAATCTGCAGTTATAAATAACAATGGAGTAATCCCGATTAACACAATAAATATTCCTACAGAAACTAAAATTCGCGTTTCATATTTATCTGATAATCTTCCCGCAATCGGCGAAAAAATTGCCTGTACTAATGGTTGTATAAGTAAAATATAACCAGCTTCCGTCGGACTCATACCTTTTAGATACTGCATGAATAAACTTAAAAGTAACGCGAGGGCAATAGTAGAAACATAAAAAAAAACAGACACCAGACTTGAAAAAGTAAAAAAACGATTATTTCTGAAGAGAGTGAGATCAATCATGGGATTAGTTATCTTTTTTTCCCAAAAAATAAAGACCAACGCTCCAATCAGAGAAGCCGCTATAAGAAAATATGCTTGAATATTAGGGAGAAGTGAGAATCCAAGGATCAAGAAAAACAGAAAGAGGGCGTAGACAATCGAGCCAAGATAATCAAACTTTTCTCTTCTTTCGCTTATCCATTCTCCTTTAAATTTAAGCAGAACCAATAAAATTATTAAAACTCCGAATGGAATGTTAAACCAGAATTGACTTCTCCATCCAAAATTCTCTGTCATGATTCCTCCTAAAAGAGGCGATAGAGTTAAACCAATATAAACACCTGTTACATTAATTCCTATCACTTTACCTCGCTGAGAGGGGGGAAAGGTAGCAGTTAGTATTGCATTACCTGTAGCATAAATTAAAGCCGCTCCTAACCCTTGTATAAACCTGAAAACTATGAACGTGCTTGAAGTACTTGTAAATGCTAGTAAAATCGAAGATATCGTAAAAATAACAACCCCTATAAAAAAAACTCTTTTTCGACCATATATATCACTAATTTTTCCAAATGGAATCAGGAACATTGCCACAGCCAATAGGAAAATAGTCGAAACCCATCCTATAGTAACTAGATCCATATTTAACTCCATCCCGATTTTCCTAACTGAAATCACTGTGGTGTATATTGAGAAAGCGGTCATGAATGAAGATATGAAGATCGTGAGTAGTACAAAATTCCGATATTCATATGAGGATTGCAACTCTGTCATGAGATAAGGATAGGTATTTATTCTTCATTAAAAAAATATTTGAATTTATAAGTCAATTTTTTTTAAAAATACACTTTAATGAACCTAAAATCAGATTTTTTGGCCTAAAATTAGAATATTTATGAAATAATAAGATAACCATAATTCAAATTTGTTTTAATAATTGCGGGATTTATCATATTAGGGTATAAACGAAGAAAAATCAGTTGACATCCATGCTTATATATTTTGATATATATTTTGATTGTAAATCAAATTAGAAAAAAAAAAAATATAGAGAAAAAAATTATTATTTTCTTTAGCACCTCGATGTCTTTGCATAACTGGTTCTAGTTTTTCTTTTAACTATTAAAGAATAATTTTATATATATTATTGGAATGATTATTCTTACAACTGGGCTTGTTGGTCTTGGTATAACAATTTTTTTCATTGGTAGCTTTGTCCTATCGATGATCCCTTTAGCAATTTTAATTATTGGGATCATAGTTTTGCTAATTGCAGCAATATTGCAAATTAAAGCGTGGGGAAGTTTAGAATCCTTTTTTACTAATAACGCGACATTATTTTCACCAAAAATGGCTAAAGATGCTATAAAAGGAGCTAAACTTTGCAAGATCGGTGCTATATTAGATATGACTATTATTCTCACATTTATCGGAGATATTTTAAGAGTTGTAGGGTATTTCAGATTGGCTCCATTAAAAGATTTAAACAACACTTCAGTTTAACCACTAATCTCAGAAAAAGGTCTAATACGTAAATTTAGTCCGAATTATTTTCTATTTATATACAAAGTGGTCTCAAATTGAGTTTAAATCGATAACTGCTTTTTTTTCTTTAGCGCTTATACTTATGTTGGTAGGAAATAATTTAACTGCAAGTGTTATTCGTGGTTACTTTGGTGAACTCATTATTCCAAGGATAGTTTATATTTATTCGGGTCCTATTTTAAGTTTAATGGGTTTTCTAATAATGATCATCCCAGCAGTAACTGATCCCGAAGTAATAAGTCGCTCTTTTAGATATTGGATTATATTTGGAATAGGCATAGGAGTAGTAGTCTTCTTTCAATTATTTACTGCTATTGATATCGGATTTATTGAATTAATAATTGCGTATATTGTAGGAGTAGGTTTTTATCTAGTTGTAATATATAAGATTATAAAAGTATTAGATCTGAAATTCAAACAGAAAAACTGGAGAAGAATATTTTAAAGATGTTCTCAAAACCTCAAGAGGTCACCAATAAAGAAATAATCTATTCTAAAGAACATAGTATATGTCTTATATGTTAAGGAAATGTATCAAAGTTAAACATGTTTACCTGTCACAAGTGTTCAGTTTTGTACTGTCAAAATTGCGTAAGAATACTTGGTGATTTAGAGAATGCGTGTTGGGTCTGCAACACTCCATTTTACAAGAAAAAACCATCCAAGCCTTATAAAAAAGAGGAACAAAAAGAGAAAATTAAAGTCATAGGAGAAATCCACTGGCATCAATATGATTGTTGGGTCGACCAATTACTACGAAGTAAATAATCTACAGAAGTAATTGATTCGGAATTATTCAATTATATGTTTAATAGTAGGTTTTTTGAAATTAATTAGCTAATCCAACTATAGAATAGCTGATAAGCTTTTTCGATATAGCTCTTCAGTTCTTTTAAACAAATTTCATCCATGGTTATGAATATAAATAAAAAATTATTTTTACTTTACATTATCCTTCATTTCCATGCAGAAGTCCAGAGAAATTGATTTTCGGAGTGCCCCTCGATTAATCATGGGTATATCGTGAATATTTTTATTATTAACAAATTTTATTTAGCTTGATGATAGAAAATATAATAAAGAAAAATTCCAACTTTAAAAGCTATTGAAACTCAAGATTTAGAATTCAACCTATTTCAAAATATAAATATTAAGAACAATTAAATCTATACATTCCAATGATATTATCAAATTCCTTTTTAGAATTATGGATAAAATTGGCTTATTCATTATTAGACAGTTGTTTGTAAACTATCGCCTTACATATCGAGAATTAGCGGAAATGACCGATATGTTCGTGAGTGCAACTCATAAGCATCATAGAAATATGAATTTTTAATATTATTAAACACCCAAATATTAAAAAAAAGGTTTAAAATTATAATAGTAGAAAAATATAAAAAGTAGAATTTTCTATTTTTAATTATGGCAAATGTAAAAATGAATAACAAAAGTCTTTTAGAAAAATTACAAGCTAAGATTACATTAAAAATCGGGAGGAAAATGTCTCAACAAGACATATTAGATAAAAGTATTGAATTTACATATAATCGACTTGAGGATTTTATAAAAGAAAATATTAACCATCCTCCAATTACAGATGAATTAATAAATCGATTAAAGAATAGTGCTATTGATGCTCCCTTAGCACATCAAGATAAATCCGATGATGAATTGTTATACGGATTAAAAAGACAATAATTAAAAGAGTGATTCATCATAGCTATTATTCTTGATTCTAATTTTCTATTCGCAATTACTTTTAAAAAAGATAAAAATTTTCTAAGAGCTTATGAACTTTTTATTGAATTAAAAGAAAGTGAAGCCCAACCCTTCCTTACCAATAATTTAGTTTTAGAGGAAACCATAAATCTAGTAGTTGCGAGATTTAATGGTAATCTTTTTCATTTAGATAAGATTTATAACTTATTTTGGGGAGATGACAATTTTTTTCAGACTGAATATTTAATGCAAGATGAGTATAAAACAGTATTTAATGACCTAAAAAAATATACAACCCCTAAGAGATTATTGAGTTTTATTGATGCTTCCTTAATATATTTATATCAAAAGTATAACGGAGATAAAATCCTTTCCTTTGACAGTCATTTTGATAGTATTCTTAAAAGATTATATTGATATAGCCAGTTGAAGGTGGTCATTTCCATCCCGTTCCTCATTATCCGATGCATTTGGTAAGTTTCCACCATGAGTACACAGCGTTGCTCCAAGAATTTTCCATGAGTCTGGGAAGTACTTACTATCCAAAATGCCTTCGATTTTTTGCCGAGCTTTTTCAGTAATTTTTGCTTTTGCTTCAGAGTAGACTTTTAATTTCATCAGAGTTTTACTATTTTGCTCACACTTCCAATAGCGAATTAGTGGTTGATAAAGATTTTTGAGGTTACTTTAAATAGATATAAATAGTAATATATTTATAATAAGATTTTCACTTAATACATATGACGCAAAAAACTATATCTTTAAACGAAAAAGCGTATAAGAAACTAAGGAAATCTAAGAAATCTAAAGAGAGTTTTTCTGATCTCATTATTCGGCTATGTGATATTAAAGATAAAGTTGAGAAGGAAGATATTCTACTAAAATATATAGGATTATTTAAAGATAATTCTGCTGATTGGGAAAAAGTTGAGAAAGAAATTCAAAAAGAACGAGACCGCCATTTAATTTCAGAGGAAATTTGATGATTTGTTTATTAGATACGAATATATTGATTGGAATTCTTCGTGAACATAAACCAATTGTATTAAAATATAATCAGTTAACTAAAAAGCAACAGGATAAAGGAATAACATCCTATACTATTGCAGAATTATATGAAGGTGTTAATAAAGTAGAATCATTGAAAAAAATGGAAGCTCAATTGAAGCTTTTAGAAATTATACTAAATGATTTCGAAAGGCGTAATAGAATTTTTTCTTTCTCTCGTAAAGAAGCAGAAAAATATGCAGAACTAAAAATAGCCTTGGAAAAAAATGGAACTCCGATTCCTACTATGGATCTATTAATAGGGACAATTGCAATTGTTAACAACTATAAATTTATCACATCTGATAAAAAACATTTTGAAAATCTGGAAGATATTATTCCAAAATTCAATATAGAATACTGGATTTGATAGAAGATCTATATTTTTTAAAATTAAACTCTTTAGTATTATTTACTTTCATTTTTTACGATCTCAACTTGTTCAAATTTAATAACTTTAATCCATAAGTAATAGTAGAGATAAAATTTCACTTAAAAACCTAAATATATCTATTTCTTTCTTTTGCGTTTGACGATGTTATATATCAAAGCGATTATAAATGCAAAGAAAAAGAACGATACTATCCAACCCCACATTGAATCAAGAGTGAGGGCACCAAACAAGAAAGAATAGCAAGCGGCCCATTCGATGATAATATATGGGACGTGTCTACTTGTTTTTGATCTAAAATCAATCTTGAGAACCATATCAAGTAAAAATTCTACTATTAAATAAAAGAGGATTAAAATTAGAAAGATAATCATTCTGACATTTGTTCCAATTATAATATAATTAATCAATATTAGGATAATAGGAAGAATCATAACAAAAAGAATAATTCCAAATACTTTCAATTTATCTGTCTTGTCATTAGCCGTTAATATAAATACGCAAATTATAGACGAGAAAAAAACTAAGCTCGAAATTATAAAAATCCATTCAAATAATTCCATTGACCTTTTTACACTACCTTCTCTTTATTTTATTATTTATCTGATCTCAAGATACAGAAAATTTCCTTCTTTTATTATTTATTTGATCTTGAGATACAAAAAATAAATTTAAAAGTTAGATGATCCAATTTTTGTTTTGATTCTATCTTGAGAGTGTCCCTTCCTCTAAAACTTTTTTAACAAATAAAGGAAAAAAAATAATGAAAAATACGTATTCTATTGATATTTTAGAATAATTTATCATTTTAGAATTTACAAATTTCACTTATGAATTTCAATTAATTTCATTTAAGGACTAAAAGCATCATTTTCTCGCAGTCTGCGAACATTTATTTGGCTTGATCTTTTAATAATCGCTGTTATAAGTCTAATATTATACATAATCGGTTTAAAATTGTATGATAGGTAAATCCATCCTATCCTTTTTTTTTATCTTATGAAACAAAGGAATAAAAATAAAACTCTGGATTTTATATAAGAACTTATTAATAACAAAAAAAGAAAAATATAAGATGATAAAAAAATGGGTAGTTTGCCAATGAAATCCCTATTGGTATTATTTTCATACCATCACAAAAATACCGAAAAAATAGCGAAGGTTTTTGTAAAAGTTCTTGATGCACTCAGTAAGCTTAATATTGGCATGATTTGCCCTTCTCACGGCCTTATATGGCGAAAAAAAGAAGACATAGAAGCAATTGTAAGCCTGTATTCTAAATGGGCTCAGCATAAAACAGATAAAAGAGTCGCTATAATTTATGATACGATGTGGCATTCTACAGAAAGGATAGCTGAAAAGTTATTTAAATTTCTGGATAGAGAAGGGCGGACATGGAATCAAGTATGGCTATTACACG
>CAZRBD010000063.1:2634-20693 GCA_964598265.1 uncultured archaeon | reverse complement strand
CTAATATGTTTGGAGCTGCTCCTTATTTAGTAGAAGAATTTGCTATTGAAGATGATGAGGCTCGTGAATGGTTGAAAGAGTGGATGGCAGATTTTTAATTTCCAGTCGCGAAAGATTGAGATTCTATATAATGTAAGATAAGGTTATAGTTTAAATCTAAGAAAACACCTAACTACGAAGAGTAGTTGTTAGGAAACTAATTCCTTATTTTTGTTAATAATAATGTATTCAATTTTCTAACAAATATCCCTGATGTTGTTATACGAAGTTATTTACATAACATAGAGCACGTTCTTGATCGAGCAAGTAATAAAAAGAATCATTTTAAATCTCTTATGATAATTATTAAACCTTCTGAATATTTAATTTTTACATAAAATTACTAATTTACAAATAGAATAATTTTAAAATCCTTATCTTTTATCAAAAAATTAGTTAATAAAAATCTTTCATTAAAAGAATCCGTATAAAACTTCTACTTTTTCCATACTGATCTAAAGACATTTGACCGATGTCAAAATCATTATTTTCTGAAAGATTTTTTAAATAAAAGAATATTTTTTTCACAATTTTATAATAATAATATAAATTTTGATTAATTCTAAACAAAAATTTAAACAATTTTTGAATTAAGTACTTTTTAGAATTACTTTTTATTAAATTTTCTAAAATTTCGCCGACAGTTGTTAAGTTAATGACTTTAAATTCTAATTTTTTAATTAGAATTTTAATGCATTTAACATTAAAAACATGAGTATGAAGTCCTAAATCTTCTTTGAAAAAACCATCTAAATTTGGAATTTCGACAAATAAATAAGTTTTCCCATCCATTAATTTTTTAATTTTATTTAAAAATTTAACAGGATTTCTTGTATGTTCAAGGATATGAGATAATATGATTAATGAAAAAGATTTATTTGTATTTATTTCTTTAATATCTTTATAAATTCGTTTAACACCAAGATTTTTTAAAACCTTTTTCATATTATAATCAGGTTCAACAGCAAAATATTCAATATTTTTAGTTAATCTTTTATTTTTGTTTAAACAATCAAAAAAATTTCCATATCCCGCACCTATATCTAAAATAGTTTCTAATGAATTTAAATCAATAAATTTCTTTAAGTAATTTATTCGAGAAATATTTTTTATTTCTGTTTCTTTTTTATGTATATTTGAAATTATTTCATATTTCCAATATTCATGATTTATATTTTTAATTTCCTCTTCTGTTGGTTTAGGATATATAAAACCGCAGAAACATTCCGCACAAACAATTAACAATTTATGCTTAAAGTTTGGAATCATATATTTATTCTTTAATATTTCTTTCCATGTGGTACAATTACAAATAGGACATTTCCAGTTTTCTGGTTCAACAATAATTTTACTTTTCATGAAGCATCTTTTCTCTTAATATTTATAATAATTAATCGAGTGTCAGTTAAAATAATATATTCGATTTTTTTTACATATCTTTATAGTTTCTTCTAAAGTATTAATCGAATTAATAATGATTTCCTTAGATTGTTTAAATCTTTGGTTTTTAAAATCAATTTGGGAATATTATTTTCATTCAATAACAAAAATAATTTAGTTTATATGATTTTTGATTCATTTTAAAGTTATTATTAAGTAGTTTTGACTTCTTAAAATTTTTTTTAGTATTCATACCTATATGTGTAGACAATTATAGTTCCAGGGATAAGAATTAAAACTCCAATTGGCATAATTGAAAAAATGATGGTTTCTGCATCCGCGATAAATTCTTCTGGATCTTTTATAATTTCATATACTTTAAAAATTTCACTTAATTCTGTTTTTTGTTATCTAAACCAACAGCATAAATGTATATGGTATGATTTCCCAATAATATGTTATCGAATCAAGATTATAGATGATGTAATTATCTTTTATGAAATTATCCGAAGAAACCAAAATACCGTCAGCCCATAATTCGTAATAGTCAGGATATTTAGAATATATAGAGAAGTTTAGAAAATTACCTGTTGAATTTAACAGATAATCATCAAGAATTTTAGTCCATAATACATACTCTGTAAGGAAGGTTGGTAAGTTTGCGGAAATTATCCATAAGTGCTATAATTTAATATTTTTGAATCAAGAATTTCATCAACCGAGTCATAATTATATCCGCTTGATATCATCGGATAGTTTTTTATAGGAGTATATGTGTTCTCTTTTGTTGATTTTTCATCGACAGTAAAATTGAGAGAAGGAATAGAAAAAAACAATATTAAATTTATACTGATGAAAAGTGCTAAAAGACACAAAGTACGTTGATTTCTAGAAACCATCACAAAAATATGATGGTGAACTTATCTAAATAAAAAAAAGATTTAAAATGGTAATACAATTAAAGTGGTTCCTATTATCAATCCAATAACTATAGCAACGAGAATATAAATTAAAAAAGCCAGTATTGTTACTATTATTGCAGCAAGGAATCCAATGTTGTGTCTAAAGCTTATAATTAGCCACATCAAAATTATCGCAATAACAAGCGCGAGCCAACCCCCCATAAACAGAAAGATCAAAGCAAAAGCTATAGTTATAAGAAACGATGTTATGAATACTTGACCAAAGTTGGTATGTCTAGCTTTACTGAAAAAGCCTAATGCAATCTTCAAGAAAATTGCTATTATCAGCAAAAATATCAAGTAAAATACCAAAAACCACATTATTTCTTCAATCGTGTCTAAAGATTGAAGCCAATCATCATTGAAAATTTGAAACATCATTTTATAATATCACTTCTATTTGTTTATATTATTTTTGGTATAGATCAATAAATAAAACACCTACAAATAATCAATAATATCAATATAGGTCGAAGTAAAGTTGTTATAATCACCATAAAATATATAGTTTGTATAATTAAAACTTCCTTGAATTTGAATAACTTGAATGAATGTAATTGTCAAACTAGATGCGAATCCGGGAGGTAAACTTGCCAATCCAAACATGATTATTTTATCATTGAAAGCTTCTCTCTTTCTTCCTATACGAATAAAATATGCTGCACAAAGCAGCGTTAAGGTAATTGCAATTCCCCATATAAAACGTTCATAGGGGTCCCAGATCATTACGTTCGCCATTTTAATCATCTCCTTTTTAATTCTATATAAGAGCTCTTTAAAACTTTTTCTTTAATGATGAACTTAGGTTTTTGAAATATTATAAATAACCCTGGTTTCAATAAGAGAATTCTTATTTTCAAGATGCTCTGGTGATATCGAGGTAATTAATGCATAATTTTTTTTAACACAAAAAAATGTGTGTTGTATTTTTTAAATAATATCTTTAATTAGTAAGATTATGAGAATAGCAAGAATTAATGTAGAAAATGAATCTATTGAATATGAGGAAATTACTAAAGATTCAAAGTTTTATTTATTAGGTGCCCGTGGTTTAACATCTCAAATTGTACATGACGAGGTTCCCCCTCAGTGTGATTCATTAGGAGAAGAAAATAAATTAATAATTGCTAATGGTTTATTAGCAGGAAGTCCATTTCCTAATTCTGGTCGAACATCTATAGGTGCTAAAAGTCCATTAACTCATGGTATAAAAGAAGCCAATGTGGGTGGTCGTCCTGCGATTATGTTAGCTTTTCATGGCATAAGAGCTTTAATTTTGGAAGGGATATCATCAGCTCTAAAGCTTATTTTAATTGATAATAATAGAATTTCGTTTAAAGAATGTAAACAGTATGGGGGGCTTGGAAATTATGAACTCCATCCAAAATTACAAGAAAAGTATGGGGAAAATATAGGGATCTACTCAATAGGACCTGCTGGAGAGTTTTTAATGAAAGCTGCTAGTGTTGCTGCAAATGACTTAGAAGGATATCCTAGTCGACATGCCGCACGAGGCGGTTTAGGAGCAGTCATGGGCTCAAAAGGGATTAAGGCTATCATTATAATCCCCTCAAGTAGTTCAAAAGTTTTAATAAATGATACCAAAAAGTTCAGAGAATTATCAAAACCATTTACTCTAAACTTAGTTAAATCGAAAAAGAATTTCTCTATTTATGGAACCCCCAATATGGTTCGAGCTATGAGTGTACTCGGAGGATTACCTACTAAAAACTTCCGAATGGGATCATACGATAAAGCCATGGAGATTTCTGGAGAAAAACTTCATGAGTTAGTTATCGAACGAAAAGGTAAAAAACAAGTTTCGTGTAGTCCTAGTTGTGTTATTAAATGCTCCAACATAATTTTAGATGAAAACGGAAACCATTTGACTTCAAGTTTCGAATATGAGACTATCTTTGCGAACGGTTCTAACTTACTAATAGATAATATTGATCATGTAGCTAAAATCGACCATTTGTGTGATGATGCGGGGATTGATACTATTGAATTTGGTGTTACAATGGGGGTTGCTATGGATAATGGGAAGGTTTCTTGGGGTGATGCTGAAAAAGTTTTTGAAATTCTAGGGGAAATAAAAAAAGGAACTGATCTAGGAAAATTATATGGAAACGGGGTTTGTCACCTGGGAAATATAATCATGGCAAAAAGAATCCCTCATGTGAAAGGTCAAGGGATATCCGGTTATGAACCCAGAGTTTTCAAAGCTATGAGCGTAACATTCGCAACATCCCCTATGGGTGCCGATCATACTTCCGGTGCGGCAATCGCTGGGAGAATCGCAAACCGAGAAAAAGATTATGGCGAACTTACTGAAGATAATGGCAAACTTGAGTTGTCCTATGAATTACAAATATATACTACAGTTTTGGATTCAATGGGTTGTTGTTATTTTATTGGTCCCTCTTATGAAAATATGGAACTCATAGCCGGAGTATTAAATGCGATGTATAATGTTAATCTAAAGAGAGGAGACGTTATTACCATTGGTAAAAATATTTTAAAAACTGAAATTGAATTTAATGAAAAGGCTGGTATTACTCAAGATAAGAATGAATTTCCTTCGTTTTTTAGAGATGAACAATCTGACCCTTTAGATTTAAAGATAACTTTTCCGAAAGAAGATTTCAAGAACTTTTGGAAGAGGCTTGAAGAACCGTAAATATGTATATTATTTAACTTTTTTTAGAAAAAATATTCTATAACTACATAGAATACTATTTTTTATAATATTCCCTCTCTGTAGTTATAGATAATTTACAAATATTTTTCATTTGCTTTAATATACCTTTTACAAAACCAACCAATAAAGGCCATATCATCCTCTTTTAAATTCGAATTTTCTAAAGCATTATAATAGCTCTGTCTAATTTTATAATCTATATCAAACATAGGATATTTATTCTTAAATAAAATATAATTCATGAGAATTCTGCACATTCTCCCATTTCCATCTCCAAAAGGATGTATAGAAACAAATCGAAAATGTATCATACAAGCAAGAAATGCAGGATGAAATTTTTCTTTATTTTCTTTATACCATTCAAGAAGATCATCCAAAAAATATTCTACATTCCCTTGTGGAGGTACATACTTACTTCTACTTATCTGAACAGGATATTGTCTTATAATTCCTGCAATTTCTGGTTTTGTTAATTCAAAGATTTTTTCATGCCAATCTAAAATTAATTCCCAATCGATTGCTCTTTTGCTTGTAATCATCTCTTCATAAACACTCATATGAGATTTTGCCTCTATAATATCAGTTGCAGGTTTATTATTTGGAGCAATATTGTCTTCTACAATTAATCCAACATCTCTTAAAGTTAAGGTTGAACCCTCAATTTTGTTAGTATTATGAGTAAAACGAACTCCAAAGATTCTCAAATCTTTTACTTGCATTGGTTTTGGTAGTGAATCAAATCGCTCACGATACTTTTTTGTTATTTCTTCCATGGTTGGCATCCAGAGTTTTTTAAATATCTTATAGGAAAATTCTTCTTGAATAATAGCTAATTCCTCATAATCGGGTATGCTGTTTCCAAGATATTTTTCTATGTGAAGTACTTTTGCTTTTTCTCGATATGAATAAGATAAATAATGATACTGTTTCCCATTGACCATTCTGGAAATTATTTTTACCATAAATAATAATTATAACTACAAATATATAAATATATATCATTCTTCGCAATTTGTAGTTATAAGTTCCGAACAAACAATTTGTCCAGTTAAGAAAAGGTTTTAGGTGAAATAAAAAAAGAAACTGAATTATGAAAATCATATGGAAACGGGGTGTGTCATACTGGAAAAATTACCAAAGCATAAAGAATCCTTCATGTAACATGTCAAGGAATTTCAGGATATGAACCATGGATCTTTAAAACAATGAGTTTACAATCGATATGAATGAATTTCCTTCGTTTTTTAGAGATGAACAATCTGATCCTTTAGATTTAAAAATTTCTTTTCCGAAAGAAGATTTCAACAACTTTTGGAGGAGAATTGAAAAGCCATAAATATGAATTGATTACTTCTATAAAAGTTTAAAGTTTGAGCTATTTAATTATACTCAAAATTTAAATAATTAGGATCCTAACTATTATTAAAAGAAAAGATTTTAATTACCTAATTATAATGAATGAAGAACCTCTTGAATCGTGTGATTGTTCCTGTGATGCCAAAGACATAGTTAATGTTTTTGAATTAGTCAATAAGCTCCATAAGAAGTATGAAAAATTACAACGAGATAATATTCAAAAATTAGAACTTACGCCTACTCAACATTTTATATTACGGGAATTATGGGGTTCTGATGAACGCCAATTTAAAGATTTAGCCGAGGGTTGCAATTGTTCTAGGTCTACAATCACAGGGGTTATTGACACAATGGAAAGGAATAATTTAGTGACTAGGGAATCTCATCCAAAAGATCGAAGGAGTACGCTTGTTAAACTTACTGAAAAGGGCAAAAAATTAAAAAGCTCGACCCCTCCATTAGAGACAATGGTAAATGGATGCTGTGAGGGAATTAAACAAGAAGAAATAGAAAGTCTAGGTGTTTTACTTGAAAAACTATTGAATTCCCTAATTGTCTAATCTTGTTAAAATTGTAAGGATCCTAATTGTAAGGATCATAACATTTAAATAGTTAGATACCTAACAATTATTTAGTTAGGTTGTTAACTATAATTTAAAAAAAAATACATGAGGTATTCAAAAATGGCTGATTGTTGTAATCCGAATCCAGAAAAAGAAGAAAAAGAAGAAAAAGCAGAGAATGAAGCTTGTAATTGTAGTTGTTAAAAAATTGATGGAATTTTAATTAATTCCTGAAAAATCTCTTTTTTTTTATTTAAATATATTTTAGTAATTTCTTCTTAATTAACTTTATTTCGGCTGAAAGAATCGTACCTATTCCAATAATAGTAAAAATTAATGGTAATAATAATCCAATAAAACCGTAAGTTTTCATTAAAACGAGAAATCTGAAGAAAAATGAAGTAGAGATGTAAACTAAACTCCCAATAATAAACATAATTTTCTTCTTTTTAAATAACGATAAGGAAAAATCCCAACATATCATTCCTAGACTATTAGAGAGTGTCAGGAACAAAAATATTGGAGTTTTTAACAGTTCTTGACTTAATATTGAACCAATTAAAAGAAGAATACTTGTAATGATAGTTATAATTGTTAGAATTGTTAACCTGTTATCATCAAGAAATCTAAAATCTAATTTAAATCCTAAAATTAAAGAAAAATGTAATCCAACCGACAGAACTAATAAGAAATACACTAACAAATTTTGCACTATATAAAAATCTAAAATTATGGTAATTATTATTCCTATAAGAAAAAGAATATTCCCAAGTAAGCGAAATAACATCTCCCACTTACCTTTTATACCCATATAAATTGATAATGATTGAAATCTAAAAAGAGTTTTATAAATTCCCTATTGATAGTATGTTTTTTATTTTCAATTTCATACCAAATATTAAAATAAAAATTACATCCGGAGTAGAATAAAGTGAGAATTGGAGCTCATATGAGTGTTACTGGAGGTAAATATATGGCTATTGAGAGAGGTAGAGAACTAGGGTGTGAAGCACTTCAAGTTTTTGTTAGAAATATACGTGGTTGGTCTGCAGGACCTTTAAAGCAAAAAGAAATTGATGAGTTTTTAAAAAAAAAAGAAGAATTAAAGGATGAAATATGGCCAATAATCTCTCATGATAGTTACTTAATCAATCTCGCAAGTTCAGATAAGGAGAAATTAGAAAAATCTTACAAAGCAATGCTTGATGAATTAACTAAAGTTAATCAGCTAGGAATAGAATATGAAAATATGCATCCTGGTGTGATCCCTCTCATTGAAAAAGACAAAATTTCCAAGGAAGAAGCCCTTACTCAGATCGCAAGCCAATTAAATACATTAATGGAAAAAACTAAACATGCAAAAACAATAATTCTCCTAGAAATTACTGCAGGGCAAGGAAAAGGGCTTGGTAATAAATTTCATCACTTTAAAACACTAATAAGTAAGATTAAGGATAAAAAAAGAATTGGTGTTTGTTTTGATACAGCTCATGCTTTTGCTGCGGGATATAACTTTACAACAAAGAAGAAATATGAAGAAATGTGGAACGAGTTTGATGATATTATAGGTTTAAAATATTTATTTGCTTTTCATCTTAATGACACTGATAAGGAACTTGGTTCAAGAGTTGATAGACATACACATATAGGGCAAGGTAAGATTAGAAAAGAACCTTTCGGCTTTTTTATAAATGATGAGAGATTTAAGGATTTACCAGGGATAATCGAAACACCTAAGGGAAAAGAAATGAAAGAGGATGCAATGAATTTAAAAGTTTTAAAATCTCTGAGAAGGAAGAAATAATTATTCTACTTTAAACCAGACAGAATCTTTACAGAGTACTACACCGTTATAATTAGTTGTAAGTTCTTCTCCTTTTGGAATATCATGCAATGCGTGATATTTGATTACACAGTTATCATAATCATTTCTATATTCGATATTTGGTTTATATGAATGGTTGATAAATTGGCTAATACTAAGAGTAATAGCATATTTATATTCGGGAAAATATTTAGGGTCTTCCCAAATATAAATATAATTATAGAGTACTGTCCGTTTGATTTTCTTATATTCTTTATTAAGAATTGGGACAACGTGAGCAATATCTACAAGTGCATTTTTCTGAATATCTCTTGTTGCAAAAACTCCTTTTCCTTTTTTTTGTGATATATATTTTACTTCTATTAAACTCATCATTAGATTCCTTAATATATTATAAATTAATTATTTACTTCTTGCTCCATAAACAAACATACGATTGCAGATATTTTCAGATCAACTATGAAATCAGTCAGAGATAATATTTGATCAATGTCAAATAATTTTGAGTTTCTACTGATTTGATCTGCGATTACAGTCATTATATGATGAAGTATCTTTTTAGTTTTCGTGGATCATTTTTGTATTGTTTTATTTAATTAATTTTTTCCAATTTCTGGATTTACGCACTGGCGCCACTGAATGACTGTTTCTTTTGGACCTAAACCAATTAACAAGTCATCTTCTTTAAAAATAAAATCAGATTTAAAACTATAAATCCACTTGTCGCTTCGCTTTAACGCAATTATATGAAATCCTCTTCTATATCGTTTATCTTGTAATTCTAGATAAGTTTTATCTTTAAAATAAGATTCTTCAGAGACAATCTCTCTTACAACAATTTCTGAAGTTTCTCTAATAGCTTGTTGAAGGACAGGATGAGGATCGAATCCTCTAATAATAATTTCCGCAATATGAGCCGCAGCATCCGCAATTAATTCGCAAGAAAATATTATTCGTAAAATACCGGTAAGATCGCGGGGTGTCTCCACTAATTTAGCTAGATCTAAAAGATCCTTCTCAAAAGCGATATTGAGTCCATCCATTAATTCTTCCATCTCTAAAACATCTTCAGCGACTTCTTCATTCCTAAAGAATAATGCAGCTAGAGATAGTTCGATCATAGTTTCTGAAATATCTGTCATAAGAACATAATTTTTCTGAACTTCTTCAAATTTTTCACACAAATCTTGATTTTTCAGATCAAATATCGGGTTTTCTTTATTATCTCCTAAATCAAATGAAAATGGTTCTAAATCATTACATAGGTTTTTTAATTCACTTATCGGTTGAATTTCACCCTTAATGAATAAGATATCATTTAATAATATTGTCTCATTTTTATCGAAATGCCAGGTGTTTTCTCTTCTAATTGTAATTATATCTACTCCGTGTTTGGATCTGAAATGTATATCTCTCCGAACTTGCCCGATAAATTCACAACCTTTATTTACAATTATTTTAACTATTGGTTCTGGAACATAGCTAAGATCGTTGAATAATTGGACAAAGTAAGAGATATCGTTGTTAATATAAATAACTCGAGCTATATCAGACAATGCATCAGAAATTTTATCAATAGAATAACCCATAATTACTATTGGTTCTAATTTTTTAGCCTGTTTAAATCCTCCTGTATGAGTTTGTATGATCTGTACGTTTAATAAGAAGGTCAGTTCATGAATTCTTTTTTCGATTTCGTAAGTCTCATCTGCAAGTTCTTTACTTCCAAATTTTATTGCGCAATAGGCTAAGTCTATCATCAAATCGATATTCTGTTTCATTTCTCTTAAAATTTCTTTAATGGAGAGAGGTTTATACTCAAATTTTTTTTTTTTTTCTGGCATTTAGTTCTGATCACTCATTTTTTTTATTATTTAATTTTATATAAATATTTGGATAAAAATAATTAAGAACAAGGGTGATAGCAAGTCGATTAGGGATGTGACACTTGGAATGAGAAAATTGTTTGGATCTTTTCCCCTTCGAAAAAGAAATACCGAGCTAATAAATAAAACAATAAATAAAACAATGAAAAGAAAGATAACGGTGAAGATTATTATACTTATAATTATTAGTGGGTTTATTATTTCAATTTTTGTAATTAATGCCATTCCATAGCCCACTACAATTAGGAATACTGTACTTAAAATTATACTCAAAAGTAATCCATAAAAATCTACCATTAATCTCCTCGATCTCTTTACAATCGATGGAATTGTACCAATATGTAAGTGAGTTGTTAATCGTGAGATCAAAATTGTCGTAAAATCTCCTATAAGAGAATTTAAAGCTGGAAGTACTAAAAGTAAGATGGGAACACTATAGAGCAATCCTTCATTAGTAGATAATACAGTTCCGGAGATTAAACCTAGTAACGATGATATAATAACGATATAAATTGACTCTTTCATGATTTTCTTATAGTACTGCATTTACGGTACCCCCAGAATAATAATTGTAAAATAAAAACTAATTACGGTAACAAAATCGTCAATAGCAGTCATAATTGGGTTAACGACATTGTTAGGATCCATACCGTAATGAAAAGCTAAATAATTAAGGAGTGTTGATATTGGTATCGAAATTGTAAGAGTGATTAAGATTGAAATCAAGGGGATAAGTAAATATAATTCAAAAGACAACAACGGTATCTGTATTAATAGTAAATTAAGTATTATACTAAATAAGCCAATAAAAACAGCAGTTACTATGGATAGCGTATAGGTTGCAAAAACATTTTCCAACCAACTTCTCTTAGTGAAATCTCCTATTATCAAATCTTTTGAAGTTCTGGCAATAAATGGTCCACTTATATTTCCTCTTAGTGAAAGTAAAGCTGGAATTATTAAAATAAGGATAACAAAACTATCGAATGGTAAAATTAGTAAAGAAAGAATTATCCCGGCTAAAAGAGACCCTACAATAGAAATGATTTCCGATGGGAATGTTTCTTTAACAATTTTTGTTTTAGAAACTTGAGATTCCATATTCCATCCTCATCAGTATCTAATGCAATTTCTAGCATTTTCTATAGTTTTTTTAATGCGAACGAATATTAAAAATTTCGTAAAGAAAAAAGTAGGATTTACAGAGATAAATTAGAGTCATCAGTTTTTTTCAAGGAAAAGAAAAAATAGAATAAAATAAAAAAAATAGAAATTATATATTTGATTTATAGCTTGCGTCGCTTTTTGATAATTATAGCTGATATAGATACAAAAGCTAATAATACTATGAGAAGATTATAACCAGGGATCTCTTCACCTGTTCCAACAGTAACCTCAAGGGTATTTGATAAAGAATTACCTGCACTATTATGAGCAACTACAACAAAATAATAAGTGCCATTAGGTAGATCTGTTATCGTATATGTTAAACCGGTAATATTCGAGGCTAGGGGTATTAATAAATCACTCGCATCTGTAATATAGGTGTTTGAAACATATACTGAATAGCTTTCAGCAGCAGCATCTGTCCAAGAAAGAACAAAATTACCATCCGCATCTGGATTACCTGCATCAGATGTTAATATGAAGTCTTCTGGCGGATAAACTGGTGGTTCAGTTCCATAGGAAATAGCTAATAGGACCATTAACGGTCCTTCCATAGGTATTTCGAACCTTAATGAGTAAGCTCCGTAATATGCAACTGAATCATAAAATCCTCGAGGTGCACCATTCCAATGATCCGTTCCACCCATGTTCCAAACCCAGAAGTAAAGATATTCTGTACTCAGGTCTATATATGAGGGTATTGTGATGTCAAGTGTAATATTCCCTATTAACAGAGAATGATTAGTAATCTTTAAGTCCAGATAAACTAAATCCTCCCCCATCGGCAGTGGTTCAAAAACAGGATTTATAGCATTTAAGGCATAAATAAATTCTGCACCAGGAGCGGATACTCTAATCTCAGCAGTAATCGATATATCAGATACAAATAAACTCGTTAAATTTATAGTATTTAATGTTGGAACAAGATCTACACTCGTTTCAAGATATGCAGAGAAAAAATCCCAACTAAAATACCCGAAGTAATCATCGTACCTATACGTCCAACCATTTATGAGAGTTGTCATTCCTGTTGTAGCACTAAAATTATACTGCATATATGTATCAACAGTTGTATTTCTAAGGTGTACCCAATCAATTCCATATTGGATCTCATCAAACATGAAACCCATTAGGTCAAATAAATTCTGAAATTCTGTATCATATCCAGTTGTACCGTTTGGTAATAGAAGCGGTGGTCCCTCACTAAGCATAGGAGGTGCTATTGCCCAATATTTGTTTGCTGCAGCAATAGGTCGGGGTTTCAGGGGCGGTGGAGGTCCAGTTGTACGCCCTCCATATCCAACTGGGTCATATTCAGGAACCCATCTTTCCATATCTCGATCCCAATGTTCTACATTGCCCATTACTACTGAAAAGAATTGTAGTTCTGGTTGGCCAGCTGGTAATAGCACATCTAAGTGTTCATTGAAGAAGTAACTAAGGTTATCAAAATAATAACCATATCCTAAAATTGTTATTCTTACTTCACGGTCTTCATAGCCACTAAATTCTTTAAAATAAAAATAATCTCCGATATCTACAGCCCAATCAATATAAGTCATGTTTTTTAGCTCAAAATAGGTAAAATCCCAGTAATTACTCATCAAATAGTTCATAAAAATACCATTTGTAGAGTTAATATTAACTTCTACCATCTCATGACCGGTAGAGTTCCACATTTCAAAATGGATAGTACTACCCCAGACAATACTCATGTCATCATAGGGCATGCCTCTAGTTTTAATAATGTTTGGATTGAACATATATTCGAAATCTTCCTGAGTAGCACTTATGGGTATAATAAACTGAGGATCTTCATTTATAATCACAGGGTAGAAATTATTTGCTGCACCCATGAGGCGATTATTCATCTCTAGTACAAAATCATTTTCTGTAAAATTCCAAAAGTATACATCAGCATACACACCTTGAAACACCATTGGGATTGTATCATTATTATCACCAAAACCATTACCTCCAAGCCAAAAAGTCGTTTCATTAAATTTAGAAACAACAATTTTTATTTCTCCAGCAAACCTGTTGTTAGGATCATCATATGTTTCATTATGAGTTTCATCAAACCGTTTTTCAGCAAAATCGTAAATAAATGTCTCTCCAACGTCCACACCCCATACCACTTCATCAGTAATATTATAATCAAAAACACGTAAAACAGTAAAATTAAGCACTAATTGCTTATCAGAGTCGCCAAATGGAGTTAAAATGCTCCCTTTAGCCTCTTTAATAGTTCCATTTTGAATGTTGTTTGAATTATAATAATAGCTCACATTAAGGTAATATCCATGGGTACTATTTCTAAACCAGAAACTATCATCAGAGCTATTAAAACCAAATGTATCAAAACGGCTAAAATTTCCTTCTGCCATATAGGAATACATTGTATCATTAAGAATATTGGTCATATTAGCCCATTCTATATTATTAGAACTGTTAAGTGGTAGTAATATAGGTATTGGAATTTCTTCAACCATATAAAAATACTCTTGAGGATGTGAACTGTTAAGAGCAAATTCAGCAATCATCTGAGAGTTACTATGTATTGGTTCTAATGCATCTAGTGAAGAGTTATAATACAATTCTGTAGAGTTTACTTGTGAGAATACAAGATTAAAACCATCAACGATTTTAGATATATTTTCGATTGAAGTTATATTTAATATCATAATATCCTTAAATTGTTGTATTAAATCCCCTGTGTTAGGATCTGAAATAGCAAATTCAATTTCAAATATAATATTATCTCCTACATCTACTCCCCAGTGCCATTGATTATCACCATAGTTTTCAACGTCAATATATGTATCAGCTTTCACATTTGTAATGAAAGAGCTAAAAACTATCATCATTGGAATGATAATAGCTATAATTAGCATCATACATTTTATTTTTCGTAAATATTTCATTTTTCATCAAATAATTTTCAAGTTTGTTAACAAAAAGTGAAATTCCTAATCAAAAATTAAAAATCTCCTTAATAAAACATGTAAAAATATCAATTTAAATTTAAGTATAAAAATATTTTTGTGTAAAAAAATATATGATAGAAGTTTTTGTGTGTATAAAACGTTCTTTATAGATAACGAAGAACTTAAATTATTCGTAGAACACCATGTATCCTTAGGAAAAAGATATTCATCATAAGTATTTCTGGAGCTCTAAATAAGTTTTATTTGAAAATAAGAATTCATAATTATAATTTATTAAAAATATTTAAACAAGAGTAAATGAGAAAGCTATAATTGAGTCTATGGAAAGTTATTGCAAAAAAAGAAATTTGGTTAAAAACAAGCCGATTTAGAAGGAAACGAAAAATAGTTTTTATATTTATCTTTGGTTTATTTTTGTTTTGGGCAGCTTATCTAGGTCCAATCTTATTAGATTCAATTATTCCTGAAATATTTAAAGGGTTCACTGGAAATTTCGAGAGTGTATTAGTACGATTATTAGAAAATATGTGTGCTTCACTTTTTTTAATGTATGTTTTTTATCCACTCTTCTTACTTTTTAAAGGAGACCAAATTTCTAATAATGAAATTGTACTAGCATCTCCAGCTAATTCCGGTGATATTTTTATTGGAGAATTTCTGGGCCAATTACCTTTCTATTTTCTGTTTATTCTAGGAACTGGACCATTTATTACAGCAATTTTATTACAATTTAATTACAGTTTGACAATATTTCACCACATTTTTACTTACATAATTCTTTTCACTTTGTTTGTA
Source organism: uncultured archaeon (assembly GCA_964598265.1). Taxonomy (GTDB): domain Archaea; phylum Asgardarchaeota; class Lokiarchaeia; order Sigyniarchaeales; family SOKP01; genus Loki-b32. Next base: position 5,071 of record CAZRBD010000063.1, on the reverse strand, counting down.
TTAGGTTCACTATTAGGTAAATCACTTGCAAAATGGGTCGAGTTTAAGATTAGTACTTCTGAGAGATTAAATAGGATAAGAAATGTATCTCTCGTGATTATCTCAATAGTTGTTCTATTAGCATTTTTTTCTTTAAGATTTGTAATTGACTTATTTCAAGCTCATCAAGATTTAAGAGGTTATTTTTTATTTTATCCCTCTTTTTGGTATTCAAATTTGTTATTATATTCAGTTAATCTTGGTTTTGTAGAACTATATTCATTGAGCATCTGGTTATCTTTAGGTCTAGCTTTTTGTCTGCCATTTTTATTGTTCTTTATTATTTATAAAAGAATAAATCTACTATCTAATCTAAATCATAAAAGCCAGAGGAGAAGGGATTTCCACAGGAAAGAAGAAAAAGTTTTCCAATTTTTTGGCAAATTAACACCTCAAAAGTATAGGGGATTGTTGATCATCCAGATTAAATATTTTTTTCGCAAACGAGAAAATATAATAAAAATCTTTTACCTACTTGGTATTATTTCATTTTTCGGTATTTTACTGCTTTTTTCTTTAAAAGGTCAAACGCTACTATTTAATATAAATATATTGAGTATCCCCTTAGTAATTCAAGTCACATTCACAAAAGAAATTCTAGTAAGTATTATTTCATGGATGGGAGGCTTAATTTTTGGAATATTAATGGGAATATCAACGTATATTGAGTCAAGAGAAATCTTAGAAATTTATAAAAAATCTCCAATGGGTGTAAAAGGCTTTGTTTATCCCTTACTTTTTAACCTATTATATCAGTTAATAGTCTTTAGCTTTTTTTTTAGTATATTTTTCACAATCATTTTTCAGTTGGGTTTTTTGCTATCTCTAATATTCTTTATGACTTTTATTATAAATAGCTTGACAATTCTACTTCAATCAATTGGGTTTCAACTAATTAAACCAAGGTTTAATGAGAGACGTAAAAGTGTTGTGTTTGTTAATTATATTGTACTTGGATTACAAGTTTTTTCATTGTTGATAACCCTGTATATTTTTATCCCCCTTATACATGAATTTTTTCAAATTTCTACTACACTTATATTTCTCCTCTATATTAACTCCGGGATTTCATTAGGATTAGCTATTCTCATTTTTTTTGTGGGGATATGGAAAATCAAGAGGTTTGAATAAAATTCTTATAATTTTTTTTTTAATGCAATTAACCCTCTTAATCCCTTGTATACTGTATCAATTATTAACGGAATAACTAAGAGAATAAAGCCATAAGGATTTCTAAGTAATTTTGATATTAAACTCGAGATTATTTCAATGGGGTTTAAATAGAATAATTGAAAAATTAGAAACAAATAGACTGATGCGCTAAAAATTATAATAAAGGTATTAGCTTTTAAAGTAGAAATGTAGACTAATAATAAAATTAAAAATAAGAAAGATTCAATATACTCCATACTATTGTTATTTAAAATGAAGATGTATTTAAATTTTAAAATAAATAAAAAAAAATAATGTAAAATTAAAAATTACATTTCTCAACCAAGTCTTTTCTTTTTCTTAATGTAGTAAATAATTCCAATCGAAGCAACTAATGTTGTAATGAGTATTATTGACACTTCGTAGGAAGGGATTTCTTCATCGGTCCCTCCTGGCGTTAAAGCGAGTAATAAGAGGACATCCCCACCATATTTGATTTCAGCAGTACTGAGAACTCCATCATTATTGTATATAATCGTGACTTGTATAGTACTTAAAGTGACATCTCCTATACCTGGCAATGCAAGCGTTTGACCTGTAAGTGTAGCCCGTGTTCCATTTGCCAACGCAGTGAATGTAAGTCCAGGGGGAAAACCCGGAATCATATCACTTATTGCGTTTATTTCTGCTATAAGCGTAGCCCAGTTAAGATTTGTTGGAATGAAAAGAGCACCGAATGTTGAACCTGATGTTGTTGGAAGTCCTCCTGCAGGTCCTCCTGTAAGTCCTCCGAGGACATTAAAAATTGCTCCGGTATAATTACTTGCTACATACTTAATAATCAAGTTGCCAAACTCTAGATCCTCTGTTGTTATATTAGTTAACAAAAGAGAAACGGAACCAGGTAATGTAAGAGAAGCGGAACAAGTGACGTTAACATACTCTGTACTGTCAATCGTCATTATATCGGTGATAGATAGGACATCCACTTTGATTTGTACTTCCTCTTCAGTGCCAAAAATTCCCGTTATTTCAGGGGGTAATTCTGATGCGAATCCTAAATCAGTAGCTAATGTGATTGCTGTGTCTCTATAAACAGTTATAGTCCAGGTAAAACTATCTCCAGCATTTACTCCAACCCAACTTGGGGGGGCAGCTTTACCACCATTTATTGTAGATATAAATAAAAGACTACCAAGAAAAAAAATATTTAATGGTCTGTCAAGCACGCGTATCCTGCGAATTT
>CAZRBD010000063.1:0-2624 GCA_964598265.1 uncultured archaeon | reverse complement strand
TTTTTTTATTCATGAGTTTATTTCAACCCTTTCTATAAAATTATAGATTTAAAATACTAATCTAGCTTAAACTATTTAAATTTATCAATGTCACAAATCTCAACCATTCTTAACGAATAGTCTCAGAGATACACTTAAATTTAAAAATATTTCAAAACAAAACTCAAAGTTGATGAGGAATTATATCTTAAAATGTCGAATTCAATAGAAAAAATGAAAAAAATAACTAAATAATAAATAATGTTTACAATATTTTTAGAACTTGTGAGTATAAAAATTCTTAATAATTAGTTCTAAATTAAGTTTAAAAAAAAATCTTAGGTTTTAATCATTTCTTTGGATAATATAATCATCTTTAGAATAATCAATTCCTTCAGCTTTTATTTCAAGTAATTTCGCTGTCTGCTTTTGAATAATGTTGCTATTCTTGGAATCATTTGCTATAAATGGAAAGACTTTACACTGAAGGATTTCTTCTATTTCTTTTGGTTCCAAAGCTTCTTCTGAATCTTGTTTGTTCGCAATAATTAGAAGTTCTGCATATGGGATAATTTCATCAGTCAATTCAACCATCATCTTACTTTCGAGAACATTTTCTCTAGTAGAATCAAGAACTATGATTACTGCATCTGAACCTAATATAAACGATCTCCAAACATTATCACTTATATCACCTTGGTCGGGAATATCCCAGAGTAGAATAGGCATTCCAAATAATTCTGTCTTATATTTCTTTAAATGAGTAGTTTCTTTATATTTTCGAGGTATACTTCCACTCTGAAGCATTTCACATATGGAAGACTTACCAGTAAAATCGTAACCAATTACACTTATTTTTGCTGGTCTCAACTTCAAAAGGTCGCTAATATTGGAAGAACATACCGCTTCTAAATCTTGCCTTTGCTTTTCTGAAAGACTCCCATCTGATATATCACATTTGGCTAAAAATTTAGTGACTATCTTGATGAGCTTATGTAATTTAGGAGTGATTTGCTCTGGAAGAGATGAATCATCATAAGTTAAAGAAAAAAATAATGGAATGGGTGTTTTAATTTTAAAACAGATTATTTTCAATGTAATTATATCTATAACAAGATCCTCATCGTAAAAACCGCGAGATGTTACTTCTTCATCAAAATACTTGATTAATTGTGGTAAAACCTCAGAATTCTTAAAAGAAATGGCAAATTCTTTGTGTAAATAGACTTCATTACCTCTCAAAACAGTAATATCCTTAAGCACTTTCTAATCTCCATCTAAGTCTAGATTTTGTTAGCTTTATAGTTAGATTACTAAGATAATAAAAAATTTGTTTATAAAACTCTTTTATTTAAAAAGGTTTAAATAAGATTAGAAGAAAATAACTTCTTGTAATTCGAAATAAAGAGACTCATTTTGATAAAAGAACTATCACGAGTTTTGAAATTGAAAAGATATGAATCACGATTTCAAGCAGGTAAAATCCTTGTAGAATTCATAAAAAGTCAAAGTAAAAAGCTTGAAAAAGATCTGTTAGATAATCCAAACCGTTTTTTTTGTTTTGCGATACCAAATGGAGGTGTTCCCGTAACTGAAGGATTTTGTTCACATCTGAGCTTAGAGTATGATATCCTCATCGTTAGAAAAATTAAAATACCCTTTAATACGGAAGCTGGATTTGGTTCAATTACAACGGATGGAACTATTTTCATTAATCAACCTTTATTAACACGTTTGAACTTGTCTGAAGAAGCAAAAAAGGCATTAATTGAATTAACTAAGACTGAGATCGATGACAGATTAAAATTTTATAAAAAAGGATCGGATCTAGAACAATTTTATAAGAAACACGTTCAAAATAAATACATTTTTATTCTTGATGATGGTTTGGCTTCAGGATTCACTATGATGGCAGCAATTAATATGATTAAAAAATACAACCCAATGAAAATTTTCATCACTGTACCAACAGCTCCATTAAGAACTATAAATAAATTGAAAAATGATGTAAATGAAATTTTTTGTCCAAATATCAGAGATGTGATGTGGTTTGCCGTTGCTGATGCTTATAAACATTGGTATGATGTTCCTGAATCAGAAGTGTTAGAAATATTAAATAAATCAAAATATTATGTTAACGATACAGATTAAATTATTACAGTCAAAAGAAGTAGTGCTGTAAATTCCAACGTGCTTTATATCACATTTCTTATATCTATTTCATTTGTTATGTGATTATGGTCATTTTGAAATTTAGTCAAATATTGGGTAATATACTTGAATACTTTCTTAAACTCTCCTATTTCGAAGGTGCCAATATTACAATTAGACCAACTATTACTAAAGGCAAAATTGGAGAGATCATATCCATCAAAAGATTTCATCAAAAGGCAGACGGTAAGTTCGGCAGGAATATCATTTTTAACATATTATTTACGTATATCTCCTGCAATTTTTAAGACTAAAATTGTCAAATAGGGACCGAGTTCATGAATGATAGTCTGTGATGACTACAATAGATAAATAAAATTTATAATAAAAAAAAATATAAAATTGATAAACACTTAAAATAATAGAACAATATTATAAATATATTAAATTTTAATTAGTGTCAATCATGATTGCGAAATATAAAGAGGTGATGG
>CAZRBD010000062.1:2145-21074 GCA_964598265.1 uncultured archaeon | reverse complement strand
GTAAAAGGACTTCACTTAAAAGATGACGTGCATGGATATATTGTTGGTGATGATAATCCAATCGAAGAAATGATTGATAAAATTTTAAAATTAAAAAATGATTCTGTAAAATTAAAAGAATATAAAACTAATATTCAGAAACTTTTAGAGAGAAAATATAATTGGGAAGGGATTTTAATGGCTCTAGAAAGAAGATATAGAGAAATTATAATAAGAAATTTAAATGGTTACTGACAGCAACACTAAATTTAATCAACTTAGATATTTTTAACGTTACCTTAAGATTTTCTCTTAATAGATTTCATATAAAATATACAAATTTCTAAAACATGTCTTCATTCTAGTGTTATTTATAAAAAGCTAACCAATAATCAAACATATCTCTAAGTGTGTCTTCAATTGGAGTAGTCACATCCCATCCCAAGTCTTTTTTTATTTTTGAATTATCACCAACAATAATATCTTCATCTGTTTTTCTTAATTTACGAGGTGTATTCTCTTTAGTTTCAATTTTTTTTGACGAGAAACTTAAAGCTATATTTAAAATATCCCGAATTTGAATTTTCTTACCAGAACAAACGTTATATGTTTCTCCGGGCTTTCCTTTAGTCGCTGCTAACCAAATTGCTTTAAGTGAATCTTTTATTCCCGTAAAATCCCTAAATGGATTCAGGTTTCCTACTTCGATTATCGGTTTTGCTAAGTTAAGTTCGATTCTTGCGATTTTACTAACGAAATCAGCACATGCATCCCCCTTTTTACGGGGGCCTGTTTGATTGAAAAACCTGATACTAGCAATTTCTATTCCAAAATTAATAAAGTACTGTCGTGCAAGAAGTTCTGTTGCAATCTTGCTAATTCCATATGGATGAATAGCAAGTAAAGGATCACTTTCTTTTAACGGGCGTTGTAAGGATGTTGTAGTACCGTACTCGGCACTAGTACAAGCGATAATTACTCGTGTTTTGATTTTATTTTTTTTAATTGGCTCAAAAATATTTATAGTCCCGATGACATTAGTTTCTATAGTATTTACGGGGTCTTCCCAGGAAGGTATGACTAATGGTTGTGCTCCAAAATGAAATATAAATTTCGGCTTTACACTCTGAATTATATTTTCTAGTAATTTTGCATTTTTTAAATCACATTCAAGAATAGATAATTTCTCGGTTGTTGTTGGAATTTGAATTTTTTCCCCATAAGCCTTTAGTTTTTCTTTTGATGAAAACTCTACTTGTCCTTTAGTATAGTGAACTAAATTTCTCCAAGGATGAAGAGGTTTTTGAGGTCGATCTAACGCAAAAACTTTATAGTTTTTATCAATACAGTAATCAGTTAAATGGGATCCTAAAAATCCATTTGCTCCAGTTATAATTATGTTCTCCATTTTAAGTTTAACCTATTAATTTTAAATCAAAATTATTTTAATAAACCTTTTTCTTTTAATTCTTCCATTGCTTTTTGGGAGTGTTTTTGAATACAATTTTTTTGTGTTTTTATCCAGTCTATAAATTCATCTATACCTTTCTTAAAAGTTATTGAAGGTTTATAACCTAATTTATTCTTGATTTTAGAAATATCTGCAACACAATGTCTAATATCCCCTACTCTATATTGCTGGTTATATATAGGTTTAAGGCTTGGGTTGATTTTTTCAGTAATTAAGTCTGCCACTTCTTTTATTGTAATTGGTAAACCCGTTCCAACATTAAAAATCTCTCCATTTGCTGCCTTTTTATTAATTGATAGAAGAAGCGCTTGACAAACATCATCAACATTTACAAAATCTCTCGATTGTTTTCCATCTTCAAAAATAATTGGAGGTTTTCCACGTATTAATCTAGAACTAAAAATTGAGCATACGCCTGTATACGGATTTGAAGGAGCTTGTCTTGAACCATAAACTAAAAAAAATCTTAATATTGTAGTATTTATTCCATAAGTACTTCCTATCATTAAACCCATTTCTTCTTGAACTTGTTTAGAAAGAGCATATATAGAACTAGAATTGAAAGGGGCTATTTCATCAGTTAATATGGATTCACTTTTTTGTCCACAAGAAGGGCAATTTATTTCCCAATTCTTCATTTCTAATTGTTGATTCACTCTTAGCTTTGGAAAAAATATTCCACAGTTCCCACATTTAGATTTTCCTTCTCCATATACGGTATTAGAGGAGGCGATAACGACTTTTTCAACACTATGATTCTTATTAGCTAATATATCAAGTAAATTTGCTACTCCTAAAATATTATTATCAATATATTTTTTAATTTGATACATTGATTGACTAACACCGACCATGGCCGCCAAATGAAAAATTATATCATTTTCTCCTACTAGTTCTTCTAACTTTCCATAGTCTGTTACAGATCCTTTTAGAAATATAGCTCCTTTATTTAAATAGTCTGGTGGTTTATCTATGTTTCCATGCACTTGTTCTTCTAATAAGTCTAAAACAGTTACTTCATGATCTCTTTCATCTATTAATTTATCAACTAAATGTGAACCAATGAAGCCAGCTCCACCTGTAACTAATACTTTTTTTGCCATGTGATAATGATTAGATAGTTTATTAATTTTTCATTAGTTTCATAAGGTTTTATCAAAATTAAAGAATGTTATTAAGAAAGTAAGACCATTTCAAAATAAATAAATCTTTTAATGAGATAATATGAAAAAATGTGATTATAAATTTATCAATAAGATCCAAAATTTTTAAAAGATATTTACTATTTTTTTTCAATTAAAACTGCTTTTGTTTAAACAAGTTTTAAAAATTTGTTCAATTGATTCAATAATATCTTAAAAATCTTCACCTTTTTTAAATCTCCGAGTAAAAGAGGATCAAGAGTTTTCGAAAAAGCTTGATAAGGAAGAAGATGATTTACTTTCTTGGACATTTTTCTGATTTTCTTAAAGTATTTGATCTTTAAAAATAAATCTAAATACAACTTCAATCGTAGCTTAAACCTTCTAGTCAATAATGAATGAAATATTAAAATAAACTCAATAATGATAAACATAGGTACTATCTTACGAATGTTTCGAATATTCTTTATTATCACAATAAATCGATTGCGTTCGAGAAAATAGTATTGAAGATCACTTAAAGGATGATGAGGTTTTTGATGGATTAGAAATGGATCATTTGTTGTATATATTTTGTTTCCATTTCTTAGAATCTTGAGAGATAAATCAGTATCCTCATAATACATAAAAAATTCTTTATCAAATCCCCCCATTCTTATAAAGAATTCTTTTTTCACATAAAAAGAACCTCCTGATAATCTGTGAGCATTTTTTATAATTTTTTTTTTTGGTAACATTTCTCCAGTTTCGGGAGTATAAGAAAATCCAAGAAAATGATTTTTCGCACCAAAATAATGGATCTTACCGTTTTCGAAAATTAAAGCAGGTGAAATTACAATTTCATGCTTGTTTTTTAATTTAGAATAAATCTTTGCTAATTTTTCAAAAAATTCTGGTGGGAAAATTACATCTTGATTAGTTATAAAAATGAATTCACCATTAGAATTTTTTACTCCAGAATTACATGCTTCCGCAAAACCCTCATTAAATTTATTTTTAATAAGTTTAATGTTAAGATCTCTCGCATAAGATTCAATTACATTTATGCTTGAATCTAATGACATATTATCAACGATTACAACTTCAATTTCATCATTATTTTCCAAGTTTTTTATAGAATCCAAATTTTTTTTAAGATATTCTACACCGTTGTAAGAAGGGAATACGATTGATACCCTGGGTTTAAAAGTTTGCATTAATGAATTTTCACTGTTTTTAGAAAAAACTTAGTTATTAATTATATAGGGAAATTTTAATAAAATATTATGTATATAAATTTCTTCTGTCTAAATTTGGGTGAAGAAGATTTTATTTTTTATTATTTTTTAGTTGAATTAGATCAAAATTTTTAATTATACAAATCCTTTTTATGTATGTTTTGACAAGATATTTAATCTAAACACATTTTTAAAAGTAGAAATATGTAATTATTAATAATATAGATGGAAAACCAAAATGAGGAATACATCCCTTTATTATTATCAAAAAAGAATATTTTTCTATTCATTTAATTTTATTTTATATTTCATTAAATTTATTAAAAGAACCAAAGAACTTACAAATTACCAATATTTTGTTGTTGATTTTATGAATCCAGCTCCACGGTAATTAATTTTATTTTTACCATGTGATAGTGATTGGATTGTTTATTAAATAATACATAAGGTTTTATCAAAATTAGAGAATGTTATTAAGAAAATAAGACCATTTCAAAATAAACAAATTTTTTAATGAAATAATATGAAAAAATGTGATATTACAATAAAATATCAAAATAAGTAATTAATATTATTATTCGTTAAAAAGCGCGATTCCGTGTTAGTTTGGGTGGTGGAGGAACTGATATGGCACCATATTGTACTGAACCCGGAGGGTGTTTTATAAGTACAACAATTGATCGCCATGTTTATATCACTTTAAAACCTCGGAAAGATAATATAATTGGAGTTTTCTCAATTAATCAAAATGAAGAATTTGAATTTACCATTGGAGATAATGATTATTCAACCAAATTTGAATTATTTAAGGGAATAGTTAATGGTTTGAATATAAAAGACGGTTTTAACATCACTACATATTCAGAACTCCCTGCAGGATCTGGTATGGGAGGATCATCATCTTTATCTGTAGCTTTAATAGGGGCTTTTAATAGATATTGTGAGCTAGGATTTTCCAAGCATGATATTGCTCAAAAGGCTTATGAAATAGAACGCATTGAATTAAAGCAAAAAGGGGGATATCAAGATCAATTTGCTGCCGCTTATGGTGGATTTAATTTCGTTGATTTTACAAAAACTGTTTCTGTTACGCCTATAAAAACTACAGAGGAAACATTAAACGAATTACATTTTCGTTTGATTTTATGTTATGTTGGAGGTTCTCACTTTTCATCAGACATTCAAGACGAAGTTTTAAGAGGTTATGAATTTGAAAAGAAATCATATATGGATGCTATGCAAGATTTAAAGAACGTAGCACATTCCATGGAATCAATCATAGGATCCAACGATTTAAGCAGATTAAACAAATTTGGAGAACTTTTACATCAGGGGTGGTTAGTAAAAAAGAGTTTAAGCTCAAAAATATCAAATAAAAATATAGAAAATTTTTATTTAATTTCAAGAAAATTAGGTGTTCTTGGGGGAAAATTGCTTGGCGCTGGAGGTGGAGGACATTTATTATTATTTTCGGATCCAAGTAAGAAATATGGAATAATTAAGGAATTAGAAAAAATTGGAGGTAAGATCGTTAATTTTCATTTCAATCCAAAAGGTCTTGAGGTATGGGAAATAAAATAACACTGATTTAATACAAAAAATTAAGGGATGAATTATGCAAAATGAAATAATTGAAATTTTAAATGAAAATATCAAGGTAAAAGAAGGAATTAAGAACCTGGCTCCTCAAATAAAGCAAATCTCAGAAGAAATTATTAAAGCTTATAGAAATCATAAAAAAGTAATATTATTTGGAAATGGAGGTAGTGCCGCAGATGCCCAACATATCGCTGCTGAATTTATAGGTAAATTCTATAAAGATCGCGCTTCTCTTCCTTCTCTTGCTCTTCATACTAATTCATCTTCAGTAACAGCCACTGCTAATGATTTTGGGTTTGATTTAATTTTTGAGAGACAAGTTTCTGCTTTTGTAGAGGAAGGAGATATAGTAATAGGGATAAGTACTTCTGGTAATTCTCCCAATGTAGTAAAAGGATTAGAAAAAGCTAAAGAAAAAGGAGCTATAACTATAGGGATGACTGGACAAAAAGAAAATATTATCGAAAAATTGGCACACTATTGTTTAAAGATACCTTCTACTGATACACCTCGAATCCAAGAGGGGCACATAACTGTTGGACACATAATTTGTTATCTAGTTGAAAAGGAGTTATTTAATTAATTAATTTTCCAATATTTGTAAAATTTAAAATACTTTAGAGTAATCTATATGAAGAAAGTGGCAATCTCTATTCATGCAACTGAAGATTTTAATCCAAAAATAATTGAGAGATTACAGGGATTCGATTTCATTCATATAGATGTTATGGATGGAGTATTTGTGAACAAAATAAATAAAAATTTAGAAGTCTTTCAAGTGTTAGAGAAAAGATATAGAAAACCTATTATTGCACACCTAATGGTTAATAACCCTCTTGAATATTTCGAACAGATCTACAAATTCATTGATATTTTTGTATTTCATATTGAAATAGAAGGAGACAAACAGAGAATAATTGAGGAAGTTAAGAACAAAAATAAAAAAGTAGGGATAGCAATAAATCCTGATACAAAAATCTCTGAAATCCTGCCGTTCCTGAATAAAATTGACTTGGTTCTAATAATGTCTGTCCAACCTGGTTGGTCTGGTCAAAAATTCATTACAAAAGTACTTGATAAAATCAGTTTTTTACTCACGTTAAAACGAAAAAATAAATTAAACTTTCTTATAGATATTGATGGTGGTGTGAATCCCGAAAATGCGAAATTTATAAATTCAGACATATTAAGCAGTGCAAGTGCGATATTAAAAGCAGAAGATCCAAATTTTATAATCCAATCATTAAGGCATGCTTATGATCTCACAAAATAGAAACAGGGCCATTTTCTTAGATAGAGATGGCGTAATTAACGTTGAAGTCGGATACCTCTCTAACCCAAATGACTTTAAAATTATTGAGGGGTCCATCGAAGCTTTAAAAATATTAAACAAGAAAGGGTTCCTATTAATCGTGGTTACAAATCAAGCAGGTATTGCACGAGGATACTACACAGAAGTTGATCTTAAAAATATTCACAATAAAATGAAATCTGTTTTAAAGCAACATGAAGTGACATTAACTGATATTTTTTATTGTCCTCACCACCCTGAATTTACGGGTTCTTGTAACTGCAGAAAACCAAATTCAGGGATGATTCTTGAATCAAAAAAAAAATATAATATTGATTTAGATACCTCATACATGGTTGGTGATACGTTAAATGATATTCAAACCGGGTTAGCAGCAAATTGTAAAACAATCCTTGTTTTAACTGGGTATGGGAAGGAAGAACAAAAAAAGATTGGTTCAATTAAACCGGATATGATATTTAAAAACTTATATGAATTTGCTAAACATATATAAAATCGAGTATTACTATACTTACCAATATAATATCGTGAAAAAAAGTATGAAATTCTTTTTAGATACTGCTAATTTGAACCAGATAAAAGAAATGCAGGAACTTGGAATAATTGATGGGGTAACAACTAATCCTTCACTTCTGGCAAAAGAGGGTGCTGAACCCATGGAACAATTAAAAAAGATTTGTCAGATTGTTGATGGACCTGTTAGTGGAGAAGTCATTGGTTTATCTACTGATGAAATGGTTACAGAAGCTCGTGATTTAGCTAAAATAGCTTCCAATATTGTGATCAAGATCCCATTTACTAAAGAAGGGATAAAGGCCGTGAAACTTTTAGAAGCAGATGGAATTCAAACAAATGTTACTCTCGTATTTTCGCAAAATCAAGTTTTAATCGCAGCTAAAGCTGGAGCGTCTTTTATAAGCCCTTTTATTGGAAGGTTAATGGATAATGGACAGGATGAAATCAATATGCTTAGAGAATCAATGGAAATCCTACATGCATATGATTTTAAATCAGAATTAATTGTCGCTTCTATAAGAAACTCTAGACACGTTATAGAAGCTGCAAAAATGGGTGCTCATATTGCAACTATTCCATTTTCAGTACTAGAAAAAATGTTCAAACATCCGAATACAGATTTGGGTTTGGAATCATTTCTCAAAGACTGGAAAAAATTACAAAACGAATTAAACAAGTAAACTGATAAAATGGCTTTAATTGACGAAATTCCCAAATGGGAGAAAAAGAAAGTATTAATTATCGGAGATTCCTTAGTAGATAAATATATTCATGGGTTTACAGACAGAATTTCCCCCGATGCACCCGTTCCCAATGTTAAAATTGAAGAGAATCATATATATATAGGAGCAATAGGACTAGTTGCAAGATTTGTAAAATCATTAGGGGGCATTCCGGAAGTGTGTACTATAATTGGAAATGATTTTGAAGGGGATTTTTTTATAAAAAAGGTCACTGAATTACAAATGAATACTTCAGGGATTTTAGTTGAGGAAACAGTTAAAACCCCCCAAATTACACGAATAAAAGCAATGAATCAACATTTATTGCGTTTAGAAACAGATTACAATGAAGGTATATCTGAAAATATCAAGAAAAAGTTCATTGATCTTATAAAAAATAGATCTTCCGATATTGATTCTATTATTATTTTAGATTATGGATTAGGTGGATTATTTGATGACTTGTTTATCCGAAGATTGATGGAAATTTTAAGCGATTATTTCCAGAACAAACCAATAATTGTTCGTCCTAGTAAAACCAATTATTTTCTATATGAAAATGTAGATTTAATTAGGATGAATCTGCAAAAAGCGTTGGATACGTTTTCAATCGATTGTTGTAATGAAACTAGTATTACAATAGCTGGAAAAAGGATTTTAAATTCCTCCAAATGTAAAAATGTTATATTGAATTATTTGGAGTCCGATTCTTTTCTCTTTTCAAGAGAATTAGATACAGTTGAAAAGATTATTCCAATTTTACAACAACCAGTGAGAAGTTACGTTGCTGTCGGAAGTGTTATCATGGCAGTTTTAGGTCTATCCTTAGCCTCAAATATTTCTGTAATCGACGCTGTGAGATTAGCTCTATTCGCTGCTGGGCTTGTGGCAGTTCTCCCTACAGTTGAATTTTTTAATTCAAAAAAGCTAACTGATTTTTTACAATCTAAATTAGATAAGTTATAACTTACTATCTGCGTGTAAGAATGGAATTATCAGAACAGAACAAATTAAAAATTTCTATTGATATTCTTGAAATTAAAAAAGATATTTTAAAGATGATCTATATGGCTCAATCAGGTCATCCTGGAGGATCGTTATCTTGTGCTAATATAATTTATATTCTCTATAATACAATAATGCGAATTGATCCAAAAGATCCTGAATGGGAAAAAAGAGATGTATTTATTTTAAGTAAAGGTCATGCTGCACCTGCTTTATATGCGGTTTTATCTAAAATTGGCTTCATCAAAAGAGAAGATTTATTTACATTAAGACAGCTTGGCTCACACTTACAAGGGCATCCTGTTAAAAATTCTCATCTAGGAATTGAAATCTCTACCGGTTCTCTTGGAATGGGATTATCAATTGGGGTTGGATGTGCTTTAGCTGCGAAATTAGATAATAATGGGAGAAAAATCTATGTCTTGTTAGGAGATGGGGAATTAAACGAAGGAGTTATTTGGGAAGCTGCAATGGCAGCAAACCATTATAAATTAGATAATTTAATAGCTATTGTAGATCGTAATGGATTTCAATCAGATGGTTCAACAGAAGAAATAATGGCTTTAGAACCTTTAGCAGAAAAATGGAGAGCTTTTGGTTGGGAAGTTATTGAAGTAGATGGCTCAAATTTAGACGAGGTTTTAAATGGATTTAATATGTCAAAAGTTAAACTTGGAAAGCCTATAGTCTTGATATCCTATTTAATAAAAGGTTCAGATGTGTCATTTATGCAACATACTCGTAAATATCATGGAAGAGCTCCTAATAAAGAAGAATATAAGATAGCTATCAAGGAATTAGATAATATAAAACATAATTTAGGAAAGAGAGAATAAGGTATGGATGAACCACCTCTTAGAGATATCTTTGGGAAATACTTGGTTAAATTGGGAGCAAAAAACAAAAAAATAGTCGTTTTAGATGCCGATTTGTCTTCTTCAACACGAACTTCTGAATTTGCTAAAATATATCCAGAGAGATTTTTTAATATGGGTATTGCTGAACAGAATCAGTTGGGAACGGCGTTGGGGTTAGCAATTTCCGGCAAAATTCCTGTAGTATCTGGATTTTCTATATTTACAACCGGTCGAGCGTGGGAATTCATAAGATTAGCATGTCATGACAATTTAAATTTAAAGATAATAACCACACACGGGGGTTTTGTGGGAGAAGATGGAAGTTCACATCATGCATTAGAGGATTTAAGTTTGATGGGAGTATTACCAAATTTAATCATTTTAATTCCATCTGACAATATCGAACTTAGGAAGATTTTAGAATATACTTTTAACAATAAGGGACCATTCTATATTAGATTACCAAGAGGATCTTTTCCTAAAATTCACAATATCGATTACGAATTTTCTTTAGGTAAGCCTGATAAATTAAAAGAAGGTGACGATATTTGTTTAATCGGAATAGGGTATGGTAGTGTATTAGCGATAAATACTGCTCATACATTAGAAAAACAATTTAATATCTCCTTAAAAGTACTAAACTTTCCAACTATTAAACCCATAAATACTAAATTCTTAATTAATGAAATAAGAAGCTCCAAAGGAGTAATTGTTTTAGAAGAACATAATACTTATTGTGGATTTGGGAGTATAATCGCAAGAATTGTTTCTGAGAATTATCCAATTCCAATGAGATTTATTGGGATTAATAATACTTTTGTGGAATCTGGAAAGAGAAAATCATTATTAGATACTTACGGTTTAAATAAAAAAGAGATTTCTAAAAAAATCAACCAGATATTAAAATCTGCATAAAAGTAATAATAGGATAAGTTAAAAAATATAAAATATAATTTTAATTAATAATTCCTTTTCATGTCTTCTAATTTGGCAAGTATCCCATTTCATCTAAAGCTATTAAAACATTAATTTTACTTTCTTCTACTGTTTGTTTGTCTGTTTCAACTATTATATCGGCTTCGTTTGGTTCTTCGAATGGATGGTCAATCCCTGTAAAATCTTTTATTTCACCAGCTCTTGCTCTTGCATACATTCCTTTAACATCCCGATTTTCGCATTCATCGAGAGAACACTTGACATAAACAAGAACATAATCTCCAATTTCATTTCGGGAGTATGCTCTAATCTTGTTATATGGAGATACAAAGGAAGCAAGCACAGCAACACCATTGCGAGTCAGTAGTTTTGCAACGAAAGTGACTCTTTCAATATTCATATTTCGATCTTCTTCAGTAAAACCCAAATCCTTTGTTAAACTTTTTCGTACTATATCTCCGTCAAGACGTTCTACTTTCATTCCTTTTGCTTTTAATTCTTCAGCAATAGCATCAGCAAGTACAGTCTTACCTGAACAAGGAAGTCCTGTAAACCATAATGTAAATCCTTTATGTTCCATTTTTCATATTATCATTTTTAATTAAAAATCTATTATTTTACCTTCCATATCCTTAGGAACTGCAACGCCTAAAATTTTAAGGGATGTTGGAGCAATATCAAGTATGCTTTTAGTTCCTAAATCTTTCCCATGCTTGTTTTTTGGGTCATAAAAAATATAAACACCGTACCAATCATGAACTGCATCATCTGGGCCTGTGTCATTTTCATCTAAGTACATTGAATCATATCCTACCGTTCCGGCGGATCTCCAACTCAAATTATCAAAATAAACCATCAGATCTGGTACATCTCCATTCAAAACCTCATATATCTCTTCAGGTCTATAAATGATCGTGTTCATGGGATTGCCATTATTATCTTTTATTGATTTTATTTTTTGAATTATTTCGTCTCGCATCTTTTCATAATTTTCTTTCTTTATGATTCCATTCGGCTCTCTACCTTCAAGATTCAAAAATATTCTAGCATAATAGCCTCCCCAACCCCAAGCATAAGTATTATTCCAATCAATTTCAGCATCAGCTAATCTTGAGCCTTGTTTTGGTTTAGTTTTAAATTTCAATAATCCTAAATTTTCAAGAGCCATATTTACACATATTAAACCTTTCATTGCTTTGGCACCATGATCAGACACAATCATTGAAATGGTACTTTCACCGATCAAATTTAAGATCTCTCCAATTTCTTGATCTAAAAATTTATAATATTTTCTCATTTCACTCTCAAATAAGTTTCCTGGTTCATATTTCCGATGTTCTTTATCGTAATACTTCCAAAAAGCATGGTGAAATCTATCTAATCCAATAATTACAAACTTAAAATAATCCCAATCCTTAGTTTCTATCAGATATTTAACTGTTTTAAACTGAACTTTAGTCATTTCATAAATTTCTTTTAGTAGGATTGTTTTATCTTCTACCCTAAAATTAGCATCTAAGATATAGTGACCCACGTTTTCTTTAATTTCTTCTTTTAATTGAGAGGGATATGTATAATTCGAGTTAATGTCTGGTGTAATAAAACCAGAGACTAAACAGCCATTTATCGGTTGAACAGGATAAGTTGGGGGTAAACCTAAAATACAGGATTTTAAACCTTTTTCAGCTATTATATCCCATACTTTTGGCTCCTTAATTTGGTACGAAGTCGCAATCCAGAAATCATCATAGGAATTATTTTTCCTGTGTCTAAATCCATATATTCCTAGTGTTCCAGCTTTTTTCCCAGTGGACATTACCATCCAAGCAGGAATAGTAATTGGTGGATTACAACTTTTTAATTTCCCATGTACTCCATAATTTACCATCTTTTTAATATTAGGACAATCATCTAAGAAATCTTCAAAGATGGTTCTAGGAGTAGCACAGTCCAATCCAATTATTAGTAGTTTTTTCTTATTTTCATTCATTGGTCAAGAACAAAATTCTAGTCTTTTTAAAAGCTTAAGATACAAAAGGATTCTCATATTCTAAGATAACATTTGCAACTTCAGGACGCATAACTTCTGGATCTGGTGGATTTCCTGATTGTAATGCTTCCCTTATTTTTCTTCCAGCAAAGAAGTTTTGCATCTCGGGGGGATGAGGACAAATTTTATCATTAACAACTGAATTACATTTACTACACTTTGAAAATGATCTAAATTTAATTGGTTCAATTCCCAGATCAGGAAAATTATCAAAAATTTTATGAGCATCATATGCTCCATAATAATCACCTACTCCCGCATGATCACGTCCTATTATTATATGATCACATCCAAAATTTTTTCTTGCAATTGCATGAAAAATGGCCTCTTTTGGGCCCGCATATCTCATTTCAGTTTCAAAAGTACTTAATACGACTCTGTCTTTAGGATAATATTCTTTTATTAGTGCTTGGTATGCTTTAATTATAACTTCATCTAAAAAGTCCCCTACTTTTTTCTTACCAATAACTGGATTAATAAATAAACCATCTACATAAGTTAATCCTGCTTTTTGTATATATTCATGTCCTAAATGCGGGGGATTCCTAGTTTGGAAGGCAACGACTCTGGCCCATTTTTTTTCTTTAAACAGTACTCGTGTTTCTATAGGTTTCAAATCTAAATCTGGAAAAATTGCTTTAGGTTCATTAATTAAGAAAATTTCACCTCCAATTAATTTTTCCTTATAATTAAAAACATTTTTGACTCCGGGATGATTCTGATCTAATGTACCATATGTTTTTTCAGCATAATGGATCTTCTCGTAATTATAGATTGTCTCTACATTCATCAATGCAATAGGTGTTCCAATGCTATTTACAAGAATTATTTTGTCGTCAGATTTTATATTCTTTATTTCCTCTTCTGAGACATCAAGTGTAATTGGAAAGGGCCAAGCAATGTTATTCTCCAAATACATGGTATCTAATACATGATGATAATCATTTTCATTCATAAATCCTTCTAAGGGACTAAAAACTCCAAAAGCGATGTTTTTTATCACCTTTAGAGTTTCTGGTCTAACTACGATTTTCTCAAATTCATTTATTTCTCCCTTTATCCTTTCTTTTTCAAATAAAGGTAAAACTCTATTTACTAATGTTCCCCCATGCGGCTGTATCATTTAAACTCAAATCCTAGTCTTAAGTATAAGATTTTTTTATAATCACTTTTAATAATTAATCAATATAACCTAAATCTCTTAATCGCTGTTTTACTTTTTCTTCTTCTTCCTTTGAAAATGCTTGTTTTGTTTGTTCATCTTCTTCAATAGATGATAATACTTGCCTTAATACATAGGTCACATAACTTGAAACAGAAGAAAAACCTGTTCCTTTCATTCGTTCCTTTACTTTGTCAGCAAGGACTTTAGGTATAGAAACTGTGGTGTATTCTACTTTATGTTTATCTTCGGACATAATATTTTAATTTATTTTAATTAAATATAATTAAGTATAATTAAATATAATTAATAAAAATATATAATTTTTAAAAAAATAAGGATAGACTTTAAAAAGCATTTTACAAATTAAACTTTTTTACCTATTTTTTTAAGGTGTTGAGCTATTCTACCTCGATTAGGATATAAATCATCAGTAATCAATAAAATTTTCCTATATTCTCAAAAATAATTAAAGATAAAAAAATCTTTTTCAAGAGAATTTTTATTTAAACTCCATTTAATTATTTACCATAACCTTTTAATATAAAATAGAATCAATGAGCTTCAATTCCTAATTGTTCTGGATGATCTTGAAAGTATTTAACTCCTTCTGTTATAATATCAATAATAGATCTTACAGGTCTCCATCCAGTTTCTTTTAGAATCTTATCATTTTTACCTATTAGTAAGGGAACTTCACTAGGACGTAACCTCTTTGGATCAACATACACCTTAACATTTAAATCAAAAATATTTTTCGCTAATTTAATATAATTTGCTATTGTTATTCCTTTTCCAGAACACACATTAAATGGTTCTCCGTATAATTTTTTTTCACTTATTAAAATATATGCATTTATAGTATCCTTAACATGTGTAAAATCACGAATAGAATTAGGGTTTCCAACAATAATGTTTCTTCTCTTCTTATTTAGAACCTCTACAATTTGCCGATGTATAACACTTGTTACAAATTGAATACCTCTCTTTGGTCCCTCGTGATTAAAACCTCGAGTTATTATACTAGGTACTCCATAAGCACTATGATAAAGCCATGCAATCTGTTCAGTTGCTACTTTGGTAATACCATAGATACTTCTTGGACGAAATGGATTCTTTTTCAAATCTTCTGAAACAGGCACTTCTTTAGGATTTACTAAACCATATTGTTCACTACTACAAGCAACTTGAATACTTTCTAAACTACTATCAAATCGTCTTGCAGCTTCAAAAATTGTTATTGTTCCTTCAATATTGTTATGACTAACCCTCACAGGTTCTCTAAAAGAAGTTGGGACGAAAGATTCTGCCGCAAGGTGGAAAACTGCATTCGGTTGGATTTCTTCAAAAATTCTAGTTATTCTTTCTGCGCTAGTAATATCTGCTTCATGCAGAAAAATCTTGCCTCTTAAATGCTCTATGTTCTCGTGCATTGGAAATGCATGTCTTCGTATTAAACCATGAACTTCACATCCTAAATCTAATAATCTATCAGCCAAGTGACTTCCAGCAAAACCACTAATACCAGTTATTAAAACACGTTTTTCTTCCCAATGTTTCTTCTCAGGAAAGGCAGATTTTCGACTTTCAAATTCCTTTAGATAATTATCAATTTTTTCAGGGTTAATTATAAAACCTTGTTGTTCTAATTCTTTAACTCTAATATTTTCTTCTATTACTTCCTCAATAGGGATAAGTTTTTCCATAATATAATTATAAATAATAAATATTCTGTATTTATTCTTATTGTATAAAATTTCTTTAGAAGAACAAGAAATTCGATATAAAAAGGAATGTCAAAAATCAATATGTAATTCAATGACTTATGCTATTAATATTAAACTCTTACAAATTTTTTTGAAATTTTAAATTAATTAAAAGCTCAGCCAAATATGGCTCATTTTGTCCAGTTATTCCTGTAATTAGTGCAGTCTTCATCTTTAAACCTTCCTTTTTTTAATTCCATATATTTAATATAAGATTTATAAATGAATTAAGAATTTCTAATATACCAATCTATAGTTTCTTTAAGACCTTCTCGAAGACAAACTTGGGTTTTAAACCCTAATATGGTTTGTGCTCTTGTCGTATCACATTTTCTCCTTGGTTGCCCTATTGGTTTATTAGTATCAAATTTAATCTCAATATGTTTATTTGACAACTCTCTTATCAAAAAAACTAAATCTTTTATTTTTATTTCCTCATCTGCTCCAATATTTATTGTTTCTTTGGGCATTACTTCTGCTAATCTTATTAAACCCTTTGCAAAATCCGTAACATAAAGAAATGAACGACTCTGCTCTCCTGATCCCCAAACTTCTAATGAATCCTCTCCCTCTAAGATTTTTTTAATCAGTGCTGGGATAACATGCGAAGACTCTGGATTAAAGTTATCTCTGGGACCATATGCATTATAAGGCCTTCCAATTGCGATATTCATACCAAATTCAGTTCTATACCAATTTGACAAGAGTTCTTCCATTCTTTTTGCCCATCCATACCCCTGATTTGTTTGTTCAGGTTCACCATTAAATCCCTCTTCTTCTGGAGTTGGAATAGTGCAATATCGAGGATAAACACATGCAGAACTTATAGTAATAAATCGCCTAACTTTATTAATTCGAGAAGCTTCAAGAACATTCATAAAAACTAACATATTTTCCCTAAAAATCGAACCTGGATGTTTTATATTATATTCAAGTCCTCCTACTTTTGCTGCAAGATTGAAAACTACTTCTTGATTAGCCGTTGAATTTATGCAGTTAGAATATTCCATTAAATCACCGTAAAAAACCCTAACTTCATCAAGAATCTGATTTATAAAGTTATGGTTGCTGGTGTTATTTCTGATTGTTAACGAAACATTCGCGCCTAAATTAAGTAAATTCTCAGCAAAATAACTACCTATAAATCCTCCACCACCTGTTATAAGTACATTTTTATTTTCCCAGAAATCTTTATTTTTCAACTTAATCTCCCTAAAGAACTTAAAACTTTTTTGAATTTTTTATATACATAATTTAAATCGCTATCGTTTAAATATTGATGACAACCAATATAGAAACCATTTTTATTTAAATACTCCGCTTTTGGAAGCTTCCCTTCATATTTAGATTTTAAATGAGCATAAGCTAATTGATTGGGTATGAATGAAAAAATTTGTCTTGTTTCGATGCCTTCATTTTCAAGGCTTTGTTTTAATACATTAAGAGACAAACTTTTATCTTTTATTATGATTGGATAAGCTAAATAACTAACATTTTCAGAATACTCTGGTAATTGAAAGATATCAGAGAAATCTGAAAAATATTCATTTAAAATTTTAACATTTTTTTGACGCTTTTTAATGATCGTGTCTACTTCTTCCAACTGTGCTAATGCTATAGCTGCTTGGAACTCCATTGTTCTGAAATTATAACCAATCTTGTCATGAGTAAACCTTGGATCAAACTCAGCTTTACTATAAGGACATTTTCCTATGGATCGTGTACATACTTCGCATACACATATTCTTCCATTTGATTTAATCTGTATAATTAAATCGGCTATTTCTCTATCATTGGTTACAACTGCACCAAGTTGTCCTGCCTGAATATTATGAGCAATATAAAAAGAAAAAGTTGACAATAGGGAATATGTCCCTACTTTTTTATCTTTGTATATCGTGCCATGTGCTTGAGAAGAATCTTCAATTACCAAAAGGTTATATTCCTTGGCAATCCTTAAAACTTTATCCATCTCAACAGGATATCCAAATAGATGAACAGGAAGAATTAATGCATAATTTTCAGGATTTTTAGAACTTTCCAATTTTTTTTTAATGTTAGCAGGTGAGATACTAAAATTAGAATAATCAACATCAACAAATTCAGGAATAAAACCAGTTAAAACAATAGCATTAATTGTGGCTATATAGGTTAAAGGAGTTGTTATAATTTTTAAATTCTTTTTTTCAGGATATTTATTCTTTATTGATTCTAATCCTGCAATTAAAGCGGATGTTCCTGAATTTACCGCAATTGAGTATTTAGTGCCAATAAATTCTGCCCATTTTTTTTCGAAGTTATTTACACAACGATCTTCAGAAATTCTTCCGCTATCTAAAACATTTAAAATATTTCTTCTAATTTTTTCTGTAGTTATGAATTCTCCTACGTGAATTCTTTTTTCAGCTTTATTTATAACCATGAACTTTTCTCCTAATTTAAAAAATCTTTGTGCACATTTAAGAATTTTAATTTTGAAGTCAATATTAAGAATTCGTTTACATTCTTATTTGGTTTGTTTGTTGTATATCTTCTGAATAAATTTTTATAGTCTGAAATTAAATTATACTCTTAAATTAAAACTTAATTTTTTTTCTACTTTTTACTATATCATCAATTGACTGTAAATATTAATCATATCTGAAAGATTTAAAATAAATATTAGTTAGAAGGATAAATTAGATTAACTTTCTAATAAGAAAATATAATAATTCAAGAAATGATTTTTTAAAATATCAAGGATTGGGTAAGATCATTATTATATTAAAATAAATTTGGATTATTTTTTTTGGTTTATAAGATCTATGAAATTACTTAAAAAGATAATAAATATATACAATTTTTTTATTACAAAGCTTCGAAAATCTTTAAAATCATTGGATCTTCTTTCTGATCGAAATAAAAATAAATACTTAATTGCTTGGCGTAAAGCACAAGGAGATAAAACTCTTCGGTTGGAATATAGTTTGGATAAAGAATCTCTTGTACTTGATGCAGGGGGTTATGAAGGCCAATGGGCAAGTGATATTTTTTCTAAATATTGTTGCACAATCTATATTTTCGAACCAGTAATTGAATTTGCTAATAAAATTGAAAAAAGATTTTCAAAAAATGAAAAAATCAAAGTTTTTAAATTTGGAACAAGTGATAGAACTGAACAAGCAAGAATCACAATTGATAATGACGGTTCTTCTG
>CAZRBD010000062.1:0-2135 GCA_964598265.1 uncultured archaeon | reverse complement strand
CCCTTGATACGTCACCTCATGGTATGAAAGAAAATGATATTAATAGAATTGATTTATTAAAAATTAATATTGAAGGTGGTGAGTATAGTTTACTTGAAGATCTAATCAATTCCGAATTTATAAAAAAAATAAATAATATTCAAGTTCAGTTTCATGATTTCATTCCTAATGCCTATGAGAGATATAAAAAAATTTACTATAATTTGAAAAAAACACATTTCTTAACATATCAATATTACTTTGTATGGGAAAATTGGCAAATTAAAGAAGATATGCTATAAAATTGAAAATTATTTTTAACCATGCAATTTTTAATCGTTCTTGGTACTCAATCTCATCATATAAAATTGAAGGCCTTTTAGTAAAGAGTTACTAACTTTCTAAATATAAATTTCTTAATTTTCATTTTCTTGCTATTAGATATTAATTTTGCAAGATTTAAGGAGGTAAATCTAGCATAATAATTATTTAAAGTCTTTAGTACCCTTAACACAACATAAGAAATGAAATTAGATCGATATCTTATTATTTTTTTATTTGGTATTTCTTTCAGCCATTTGTTTTTTTTAAAATCTTTAATAATCCAATCATATACATTAGTTAATATACCAAATTGAGGTACGCTATAATCCAAATTCTCAGTTAAATATAGTTTCTTTTTTAAATCATCCCAATCATTTAAAGAAATCTTTGATTTTAATGGTATTTTTTTAATTATAACCATAATTTTTCCATAATAACTAATATAATAAAAGTCTGTTAAATTTGGTTTATAGTACACAACACTTTCTCTATCTCTTAATTTAAGTAAAGATTTTTTCTTAAGATTTTTCTTTTTGAATCCATTCTGTTTAATTATAAATTCGATAATATCATTTTTTGTAGTTATCAAATTATCAATATCCAGTACTACCTGTTTTTTTAAAAGATTTTTATATTTAACATAATATTTGCTTAAATTAGTAGTATTTTTCTGTTTCAAGATTGAGTAAATTTTTTCAAATCTAACAGACCATGTATGCTCTTTAATTGCTCTTTTAATACCATTTTTAGCTATTTTTTCTCTTTCATCTTCATTTTCCAGATAATATAAGATTTTTTCAAATAAATCACTCTCATTATTCCAACAAACGAGCTCTTTATCAATTTTAAAATATTCTTCAACACAAGAAGCATATTGCAACAATTGGAAATTTCCAGACATACATATTTCAAATGTTCGCAAATTAACTCTTCTTCCATGATGATAATCTTTTTGCGCGAAAGCTAAATTTATTTTAGATTGATTGTATAATTTATTTATATCTTCAAAAGTCCAAGGTAGTTTTGCTCCATGACCTACTGGAAAATAATATTTTAAATTATGTTTTTTACAAAAATTTTTAATTAAATTCAGACGATAACCTCTTTTACCATAATGTTGACCAAAAAAGCTAATGTCAAAAACTTTTTCGGTTTCTATTGGATGAAATATATAAGGATTTGCTGCCATCCCTTCATATATTAAATTGTCTTTATGATATTTTTCCAATAATGGTTTAGCGAAATATTCAACATACCATAATTTAGCTAAGGCAGTTAATTTCCCTAGATAATCTCTACCACTAGTATTTGTATTAAAAATAACTAATGGCATTTTTATTTTTTTTATTTTCCAACTAATTAAATCGTGCAAATTACCTTCAAAATCAAATATAAAATCACTATCACAATTTTCTTTAACACACTTCTCAAGACTGTTTAAATCAACGATTATATCTCTATTTTTTAAATTTTTGTAGTTATCTGGAAGTATCACAATATATTTTCTTTTTAATTCATCATAAATTTGCCAATACCAGTTAGTTATTGTGTGATTGAAGATGATTTTCATAACTTTCAATTTACACGGTTTTTTGATAATTATTTTTCTTAATTGTTATTCTTTTTAATAATTTTTCGCTTAATTTATTTCTATGAAGGATATGGGAATATTTTTAGAAATCATCTTTTAGTACATTCAAAAACTTATATTGAATTTGTTAGGTTTAATTAAATAATTTTAGAACATTATATAAAAGTAAAAAAAATTCTTAATATTTTCTAAGATATTTTATTACACAATAATTTTTAGAATAAGGGATAAACTTATATTT
>CAZRBD010000061.1:0-21116 GCA_964598265.1 uncultured archaeon | reverse complement strand
AGAGATAAGAATATTACTTGATTTACTTAAACAATTATATAATTGTCATTGCCAAGTTCATGTCATTGAGAGTTAATTTCTTCCTACCAGCATGTCGGGTCATTTCAAGAGCTTTATTTGTCATGTTTCTTGCCAATTTTTGTAAATAATCAATTAACGCGTCTACAGCGTATCTAGCATATTACGTCTAACGCAACACGTCTCTAGCAACCATTTCAGCGCCGTTATCTTTCATTAACTTTCGGACAGGGGACCAAGCAAAAACTTTTTTAGCCATTTTTTATTCCTCCACTTTTTAATTATTTCGGTTAAGCCCCCCTATTTATGAGGAGCATTAACCTATAAGGTTATTAATGAATTCCAAATTTTTTCTTGGAACTTCTTTAAGTAATAATACTTATTGCGAATATATAAAGATTACGGTAGCTTTTCGAAAGTATATGTTTGGGTTAATAATATCACCCGACGACAAAAAAAGATGTCTGAGAAGAACGCCTGCAGATAATAATCTGAGTTATTAGATCTGAGATTTATTTTTATTTCAAATTTTAAAATCGAGAGATAAAAAAACTTCTTAAATCTTAACAATTTTTGTAAAAACCATTACTGAGTGAACCAATTTTGATGTAGAATCCTAAGTCTTAGCATTTATAGAATTATAATAAAAATTTTTAAAGAGTTTTGCGAACTACATATGAATCAGTAAAATCTCGGCAAATAGTAAACCCTTCGGAGAGATAAAGTGAGTCAGGTCCATGATAACTAAGTTCATCATGTAATAATCCCTTTTTAGGATATGCTTCAATAATATTATATCCTTTATCTTTTAGACTCGAACAAGCAAATCTTAACAAATCTCTTGCGATCCCCTTTCTTCTTTGGGTTGGAGCGATTATAAAGCAAACAACTGACGCTATTTTACCATCATGAGGAAAATCTCGCGCTTCCTCAATAGGTAATTTTGAATATGCTTCTTTTGCATCAATATTGAGCCAGCCTATAGGTTTGTCTTTCTTAAATGCCAGAAACCCATTTAATTTTCCGGAGAGAATCAAGTTTTTTGAGTCTTCCC
This sequence comes from uncultured archaeon, assembly GCA_964598265.1. GTDB lineage: Archaea > Asgardarchaeota > Lokiarchaeia > Sigyniarchaeales > SOKP01 > Loki-b32. The sequence continues at coordinate 20,044 of CAZRBD010000061.1, read as the reverse complement.
GGTTCTCCTCTTTTTTTCTTTCTGCCCAGACATTAAGATCGACTTTACAATGATGAAAATAGCAATAACATCCCGCCCATTCTGGATTACCTACAAATGCAATATTATCAAAATAATTTAAAAAGTCATCAATAAGATCGGGAATTAAAGGTTTTATAGTTATATCCAATCATAATCACCATTTTTTTTATAATTAATCTTCAATTGCTATAACATATAAAGATTATTTAAATATTATTCCTAAGCACATAAAACGAAAGATATATTAAATATTAAAAACAGAGAGAAAATTTTGTGCTTATCAATTAGTATTTATCATCAATTCCAGAAAGCATCACACCCAATTGCTCATATATATCCAAACGATAATTTTGTCCAATTCTAAAAAATAATATATCTACTTTTTTCTTATCTGAGGAGGGATCGATGTGTAATTGCTCAATTATTTGCGACCAATTGGAGCTCTTAGATGCTCGAACTCCTATTAATATTACTGCATTTTCTTTTGAATTTTGATATATAGTTGTTATGAGTTCTTTCCAGCTAGGATCTACTTGCTCTTTATTTCTGGCATCGAAAATACAAAATATCCCATCAGAACTGGAAACGTTGTCAGCAGCAGTATATTGATGTTGCTTCACAATAAGTCCACTTATGAATTGATAGACTTGCTCATCGTCATAATCATTGACTAGCGATTTCTCTCCTAATTCTTTAATACTAGTGATGATTTGTAGGCCTGGACTCCATACAGAGTCTTCAGTTATAAAAGATAAGGTGAAAACGATTTTTTTTTCCAATATCTCGTTGATTTTATCTAATAAGATTTTACTACGGCGTTGATCCTCAATTTCCTTACTTTTCATTACATAATGATAAGAAATCAGATTAAAAGCATCTTCCACATTCTCTCCAGTCAATGCGCTTGTTTCAATGTAACCTAGTTTAATTTTTTCGTTTTCAGAGAGAACTTTTGCCAATCTCACTCCTTCTTGATAATAGACTTGTCTCTCCTCTTTTAAATCCGTTTTGTTTCCAACTATTACAATCGGGACGTCCTCATCAGGTACAAAATTTCTTAGTTCTTGGTACCAATTTATAACATGATCAAAAGAAATACGTTTTGTTACGTCGAATACTATAAAGGCTGCTTGTGCACCAAGATAGTAAGTTTTTCTAAACCGTTTAAAGTACTTTTGAGCACCTAGATCGTAAAGAACAACTCCAATCTCACTCCCATAGAAATCAAATGTGTGCGATAGAATGTTCAAACCAATAGTAGCGCGGTATGATTCGATAAACGTTTTTTCAACAAATTGCCTAATGATTGAAGTTTTTCCTACTTCATGTTCTCCTAAAATCACGAATTTAAAACGATATTCGCCTTTTGTCCCAATATCCATTTGATACAATTGGTTTTTTAATCGTTGAACATTTTTAGCTTCATATTCAAAATTAGGAACAGAGATTTGAATTTCGTCATCTTCATCAGCTGTGAGGATTTGCGCAGTCTTCTCAGCAAGAAAGAAACCATAGGGAGCAAGTTTTTCTGTTGACGCCATACTTTCTAAAATAAGACTTAAAATTATTTCTTCATCAATTGAGATGAATAGAAGACGATGATCTTCTGTATCAAAACTGGCATTTCCAAACTTTTTAAAATCAAATTCATTCCGCATCCTTTCTAAAATAGGATTTATAATGGATGTTAAAACTGAGACGAGTTCCATATCAACATCCTTTCTCATCTCGCCGGCAATAATTAGACCCTCAGAATCAGAGACAATTACAGACTCTACTTCTTTATTGATTTCTAAGAATTTAGTAAACAAATCTCTAAAAAGTTTATTCTTCTGTAGGGACAATATTCCTCTCTGAAACACTGAATTTGTTCTTAGTGATATAATAGGAGTTGTTATTTTTATTTTTATTGATTACTTACAAAATGAAATTAAATTAATTATATAAGAAGAAGATGTTTATTTATTATAGAAATTAAAGGTACTTTATTGTATTTAACATAACCTTAAGTTGATCATATATTTCCAATCGGTACTCGAGACCTAATTTAAAGAATAACAAAGACACCATTTTTTGCTCTAAGAGTTCATTCACATTGAACTCTTCCAAAATAAAAGACCAATCAGTTTTATCGGATACCCTTATCCCGATAAGTACAACTTTATTTTCCTCAATGTCATTTATTATTTTAACGACTACATCTTTCCATTCTGGTTTGACATAATCTTTTCCACGTGCATCAAATATACAAAATACACCATCAGTATCGACAACCTCAAAATTGTGATATAAATAATTGTGTAGGATTACACCATTTGAAAATTTATATAATTTCTCATCTCTTTCATCTTTTTGTTTATCACAATCACTTTTACCATTTATTTCTGAAAAAATCTGTAGTCCAGGACTCCAAAACTCGTTTTTTGAGATAATTGTCAACGTTAGTAAAGATTCCCGTTCCTCTTGTAGTTCTTTTCTTTTCGCTAAAATCTCGTTTTGTTCATCCAGTAAATCTTGCTTTACTATTTCTTCTTCTTCCTCTTTGCTTTTAGAAATATAATGATAAGCTATTAATGTAAAAGCATCTTCAACATTTTCCCCAGATAATGCACTAGTTTCACTGTAGGATATTTGGATATTAGAGTTTTGAGATAATTCATTCACAAGTTGTATCCCCTCTTGATACGTAACCTCGCGTTGATCTTTTAAATCACTCTTGTTTCCAATTATAATAAAGGGGATTTCTCTACCCCCAATAAAAGTTTCCAATTCATTATACCATTCTTTCGCGTTCTCAAATGATTCTTTATTCGTTAAATCATAAACAATAAAAGCTGCTTGAGCCCCAAGATAGTATGTTTGCCTGAAGCGTTTGAAGTAAGCTTGACTCCCGATATCCCACAACGAGTAAACTACATCATTTCCAAAGAATTCCATTGAATGAGATAAAATATTAAGCCCAATAGTTGCTCTATAATCTTGGGAGAATTTATTTTCCACAAATCGGCGTACTAATGACGTTTTACCTACCTCATGGTCTCCGATGATCACAAATTTAAATCGATACTTTCCACCTTCATCAAGGCGCATTTGATAAATCTGATTCTTTACTCTCTCAGCATGAGCTGATTCATCTGTATCATGGGCAAAATCTGGAATTGTGAGTTGTAAATTATCGCCTTCCACCGCATTTAAAACCTGTACAGATTTTTCTGCAAGCAGGTAGGCATATGGACTAGCTTTATCAATTGATGCTAAATTATCAAGCACAATACTTAACGTTCTACTTTCATCTAGAGAGATAAACAGAAGCCGATAAACCTCAGTATCAAAACTGGCAGTACCAAATTTTTTAAACGCAAATTCATCGCGTATCCTTTCAACGATAGGATGTATTATTGACGTGAGGACTGATACAATTTCCAAATCCACATCACTTTTTTTTGCGCTAGCAATAACAAAACCTAGTTGATCACTAACAATTATTGCTTCAACTTCTTCATTAATTTGTAAGAAATTATTAAATAATTCATCAAAAAGTTTTGATCTATTTATTGACAAGAATTTTTTCTACCTCTTGTTCAATTTTATTCGGATTAAAAGTATTCTTTACCTTATAATAAAAGCTAGTATTTTTAACATTTATTAAATCGATGTGTCATTTTTAACATTTTTTAAATCGATATTATTATATTATCTCATTTTTTTAATTTATTGTAACATCTTTGAGAGTTGAAAACTTTAAAATAGGAAGAACAATGCTATAATGCCTTCTTGTATCGTTTGCCATTTGAACATAGATGATGAGAGTGATTCGCGCATTAATTGTGATAATGACCACCCCGTTCATAAATATTGCTTAGCTGAATGGTTATTACATTCTGAAAACTGTCCATTGTGTAGTGACCCTTATCCTAAAAACATAATTGATCAGTTTAAAGATTACAAGGAAAAGAAAGAAAAGGAGAAACAAGAAGCTTTAGACAAGGAATTAAAAGAAGAAACAAAGAAAAAAATGGAAAGTGCTGTCAAAAAGGCTATTTTCCTTAAGTTTATTGAATCTGTAGAAGATTTGGTTGGGGAAGAAAAATATAATGAAGCCATAGACATTTTATTGGAGGAATACAAGGAGAATGTTGTTGATGAAAAAAATTTAAATCTTCTATTTCTCTTAGGAAAAATAAATTTTCTGAAAGGACGATATGATTTAACAATCAATTTCTTATTTAAATTAGTTAAAATTCGTTTTGATTACCCGGATGGGTTTTTATATCTTGGAAAAGCATACGAAAAGTTAAACCTTCATGATAAGGCTAAATGGGCATTTGATAGAATTCCCTCAAATGAGGGCTAAAAGTAAATAAATTTATTGTTTTTTAACTTAATTTCTAGTATGAAGCCCATTTGTTTAACAATATATGGCATACTTATACTGACTCGTAAAAACTTACACATTTCGGCATGACTCGGATCTGTTTTTCCTAACAATATATTAGTAAGAAGACAGATAGACGCTGATACTATACTCTCACTTGCAGAGCTTAATTGACTCCATAATAAAGTCAGTAATCTGTTAGAAACAGATTGAAACGAAAAACTCCGACTTAATCTTATTTTTACTTTTTGGATTAATAATCCATCAGTCCCTCATAAATTAAAGTACCGAGTTTCATAAAATTAGCTTAAGGGTATTTATTTCAGTTACCTAATAGACATTAATTTACGGGGTAGGGTATTGGAAGAAAAAGAAGTATTAGCAGCAGTTAATTTAGAATTAAATAGAGTGTTTAAAGTTAATTATAAACTACCAAATAATCCTCAAAACTATTCATGGCGATGTATTGAATGTAAGAAACCGTTGTTTTATAATCCGAATTTAAATTGTTTCAAACATCGAGGTCAAAAACCAGAAGGCTTTGAACCAGAAACTCTCGAACATAAAACAATGAAATATTATTGGTTTAAAACGTTTTCTTTGTATAATCCCATTAAAACACGGAAATTAGAATATTGGTTGGGGGATCAAATTGCAGATGTGTATTTTGAGCTTCGAGAAAATGGAGAGAAAGTTGCAATTGAGTGCCAAAACTCTCCAATTTCTTCTAAAAAATTAATAGAACGAACCGCGAAATATACTGCTAAAGGGATTTATGTATTATGGGTATTTAATGCCTCTGGGAGTGTTGTGTCTGAGGAAAAATATAATCAAAATACTGAAAAGGTGAAAGTGCTAAAAGAGGAGATGAGAGTACATAATCTATATTCTGGAAGAGTTTATTATATGAATGTTATAGGTGAAGATGTAGTTTTGCCTCCGTATGCTCTACATTTTACTCCTTATTTTGAGCATAAGAAAGTAGAAGGGAATATTTATGGGTGCGATAATTACTACAGGAAATATAAAAATGCTGTCTATGGAATTATTCCGACTTATAAAATTATTTGTAGTGATTATTCATCATATAAATTAGCTCGTTTTATGGATAAGAATATCAGTTTACTGTCATCATTTCTAGTATTTATCGGAGCCGGCGCAGGAAGTATATTTGGTTCAGCGAGCATCGGACTTGCAAATCTGATGATACCTATTGGTATGATCGTAGAAGCGGGAGGTGATATAAAAGATATGGTCGAAGTCTCACTTAAGGCAAGACAGGCGCCCGTCCCCGGGGCCATTATTAATATCCATTCTGAAGTTTCTGATGGGTGGAAAGCACGAATTTTTAGAGATATAGAAGCGAATACAGAAGTAGTTACTTTTTCTGACTCTAACATACCGCAACCATCCCAAGAACTTGTCACAGAAGTATCTGAGGCATCACGTACTGATTTTGACGTTATTACCGCATATATTACAGATACACATCGTATGATACAGAAGCCAGGGATTCATTTTATGAGAGACACAGAATTTGCTGGTGTTAATATGAGTCAAAATAATGAAATTAATGAAAGACGTGATTTAGAGAGACAAGAAGAGCAAGAATATTCTACATTAGAATTAATCGATGACCTAAGAGAGGAGCTCCAAAAACAACCTGGAGTCTTAGCAGAGATGTTCCCAGAAAGGTTACTTCATTCTACTGGGGTTTATCTATCTCAATTTTGGAAGGATAATGATGGTTTCATAAGATACGCTGTTTATCGCGCAAGAAAAATAAAACCAACACACAGTTTTAAACAAAAAGATCTTGCCTTTCTCAAAGAGAAATCACTTAAAACCTTTGGGACAGGAGCTCTCGGTTTAATCCATATAATTACTGAATATAGTAGCGAACGATTAACAATCTTTGAATTTGTCAAGGAATTCAAAAACGAATTAGGAAAAGTCTCAGGTGATATTAAAGTCTCTAAGAAGGAACTGAGTGCTATATTCGGAATGTCAGAAGGTTATATCTCAGAAATTACTAACACAATTGAAAATCCATCTGATCCCGATTATGATCCCAATTTTAAGTTTTCTATAGAAGTTTTGAAACAATTAAGTCAGAATTTATTGGTACAAGAATATTCTTTCAGACATGTCTTAAAATTTATTAAAAGATATGAGAGAGTAAACCCAGATTTAAAAGATTATTCGAATCAACAATATGCATTAGAAAATCCAAGATTCTTTTCAAATATTTTTAATATCATACCTTCCTATTGGTTCGGATTTATGAGTGCTGATATGTGGATAACAAAACACAGGTATACAATTGGGATGAAATTATCTATAAAAGATAAAGAACAGCTTGATAACTTTGCAGATGCTGTTGGTTATAAAAAAGACCGCATACACCCACGTCCCACTTTTAAAAAATATAAAGGTGAGATAAAAAGATACGTGGCAGGACTAATAGAATTTGTTTGCAGACCAATGTGGCAGGCACTTAGAGAATTATGATTATTCGGTTCCAAGGGTGAAATTAAATCTGTTCCGGCATATGTCAGATACGCAATTGAAATGGCAAAAAAGGAAGTTAAAAATTTGGATATTCATTGGTCTCAAACTAAATATGGAAAAATTGCTCATGCTTGGCTTCTTGGTTTTTATGATGGGGATGGTCATCATTACGGTGGTTATTCTGCCGCTGTTTTTTCTTCAAGTAAGAAATTATTACTAGATATCAAGGATTTGTTTGAATCACCTAATCCTGTCAAAACAAAGATCGAACCTGGAACAGAAGTTATGGTTTTCGATAAGCTAACTATTAGTAAAGGATTTTATAGGCTACAACTCGGACCCGATGTGTTTAGGAGGATGTTGCTAACCTATGGAAAAAGTATGGATCGAAAACGTCCATAGAAATAATATTTTTTTTAATATTTATTTTTAATAAATTTTTATTTGCTAAATTGCTTCTGTCATTAAATTTATATATTAATTCAAGCTGATATTAGACTTCACTTAATTGTATAGTGATTGGTAATGTTGCCTTTAATAATGATGATAATTGGCAAGATGACGGTACTGGCACTTTAGGAGTTGTGAATAACCAATTCCCTAGAATGAGTTAAACTGACTGAAAATATCAACTAAAAGCGAATCCTTAATATATAATTTACAAATCTATTTTTTCTTTATTTTTTTTAAAAATAATCTATTCCAAAATTAAGAAAATATTTATTGCCTTACGTACTAAATAAGAAAACCCTCCAAAATTGATACTCAAATATTTTATTAATTCTTTATAATTCATCCTTTTATGTAATCTTCCTTTTTGTAATGATGAAAGCTAGAAGATATAAATATCTCAGCTACGATAAAAATTTTAAGAGAGAGATCTTTTAAAGGGGGGAGGGGATTTGGATCTCAGTTATAGTAGAGGATTTATAAATTGTTGGTTTTGTGGTGATTGAATGGGAGATTTGATACAAGATCAAGAATCTCTTTCTTGGTTTTATAACACCCTATAAAAAATAAATAAGATGTTAGAATTTATATTTTAATGCTTTCTTTAGTTAAGTAGAACTTTTTTTTTATAGTATTTTGAAGAAACCAATAGCCCTTGCGGTAGCCGGATCAGATCCTACCTCTGGTGCAGGCATTCAAGCTGATATTAGAACATTTGATAGATGTGGCGTTCATCCCTTCTCCGTTATTACTGCGATTACATATCAAACTGCGACTGAGTTTTATGGGTATGAATCCCTTTCAGATAAATTAGACAAGCAACTAGAGGCAGTTCTGGGAGATTATCCAATAAAATTTGTAAAAATCGGTATGATCCCTGATGCGTCAACCATTGATATCCTTAAAGAATACATCAAAAGATATGAATTATCCGTTGTTTTCGACCCAGTTTCCGTGTCTAGTGCTGGATCAAGAATTTCCAGTGAAGGTTTGGAATTAGAAATTGAAAGAGATTTATTTCCATTAATAAAAATACTTACTCCAAACGTAAATGAAGCCGCTTATTATTCAAATTTAGACTTAACTAATACTACAAGCGACGTCATTAGAGAAGCTGCTGAAATTCTACTCGAAAAATTGTTAATAAATGAAACCTCCAATAATGTTGAAAAGGCTGTTGTACTTAAAAGTGCTGCAAGTACGCAAGATAAAATCTTTGACATAGCTCTGATAAGTAAGCAAATGGGTGAAGAAACAAAAAAGAAATTTAAAGTCTATAGTAAAAACAAAATCTCATTTCAAGGAAACGTTCATGGGACTGGTTGTGTATTCTCATCAGCGATTACAGCGTTTTTAGCTAAAGGAAGTTCTATTGAAGAAGCGATCACCAAAGCAGAAGGATTTTTTGCCAGTAAATTCCAAAACTTAATAGAATTACCTGATTCAGGTAAAATTATTGACTTAACAATATCTAATGAGCAAATAGAAGTTATAAATCAAATAAAAGAAATTTATACTTTCATATCACATTCCCAAATTTCCAGTAAATTAATACCTGAAGTACGAATGAACATCTCATGTTCTCTTCCAAATGCTATGAAACATGATGAAATTGCTGGAATCGAGGGAAGAATAACGATAATTAGCGGGTATCCCCACGCCTCAGGTGAAATAAAATTTGGAGTTGCTGATCATACCGCCCGCTTAATTCTTTCGGTAAAAAAATTTGACACTTCAATTAATTTAGTTTTGAATCTTAAATACATCCCTGAGTTAATAAAATCCTTACGGGACAAAACCGATTTAGAAATTGTAGAAATAATTCGAGAAAATCAACCGATTAATGTCAAAATTAAAGAATTCTCAACAATGGAATGGTTAATTAAAGAAACCGTAGAAAAAAAAGGGAAAATCCCAGATATAATTTGGGATAAAGGATCTGTGGGTAAAGAGCCCATGATAAGATTATTTGGGAGAAATTCAAAAGAGATAATCAATAAACTTAAGAAGATACTTGTTTTAGTTCCCACTTAATTTGACATTTTTAATAAAATGAAATTGGATTGTACCAAAATATATCTCCAGATTTATTGATTAGATTTTTTCTTCTTTTCTATAGTATCCTTCAGGAGTTTTATTGCACAGAATTCTCCGCACATACTACAAACGTTATCATCAATAGATGTTCCGTTTCTATAATGAATTTCCCGAGCTAGATCAGGATCAATTGAGTGTTTAATCATATCTTCCCAATTCAAGTTTTTTCGAGCAATATCCATTTTATAATCCCATCCTGATGCTCTCTTGCCGTATTTAGCTATATTTACAGCATGTGCAGCAATTTTACACGCAATCACACCTCTTTTAACTTCTTCTTTTGTAGGAAGTCCTAAGTGCTCTGAGGGAGTAACGTAGCATAAATAATCTGCTCCTGCTAAACCTGCAATAGTCCCCCCAATTGCACTTACAAGTTCGTCATATCCTGGAGCAATATCAGTAACAAGTGGACCTAATACATAAAAAGGAGCTTCATCACATAGAGATTTCTGCAATTTTATATTTCTCTCTATTTCATTTGCAGGAATATGACCAGGTCCTTCAACCATGACTTGAACATCCGCAGCCCAAGCTCTTTTAACTAGTTTTGATATTTCAAGTAATTCTTGTACCTGCGCATAATCTGTTGAGTCAAATATGCACCCTGGCCTCATCGCATCCCCTAAGGACAATGTAAAATCGAATTCTTTTGCCATTTCCAATAAATAATCATACCTTCGATTAAACGGGTTTTCACGCTCATTTTCTAAAATCCAAGAAGCTAAGAAAGTTCCTCCTCTTGACACAACCCCCATAGTTCGTGGGTGGTCTACTAAATAATTCACGAGTTCTTTTGTCACCCCAACATGAATGGTAAAAAAATCCACACCTTCTTTCGCTTGCTCCTCTATAACATTGAACATATCATCTTCGGTCATGTGAATAATTGCTCCGTTGTTATCAATCGCCCTTAAAGCAGATTGGTAAATAGGAACTGTTCCAATAGGGACCTTCAATTCACTCATGATTCGCTTTCTAATTGTTTTAATATTTGATTCAGTTATTCCAGTACTTAAATCCATAACTGTATCGGCACCGAACTTAACTGCGATCTTGGCTTTTTCTAATTCTTCCTCAATATTGCAGATAGTTCTTGATGAGCCCACATTAGCGTTAATTTTAACTAATAGACCTTTTCCAATACCAATTGGAGGTTCTAGTTCCCTTCTATTTGACTTAGGGATAATTATCCTCCCTTTTTCAATTCCACGTCTTATAAATTCTAATTCAACTTGCTCATTTTCAGCAACGATTTCCATTTCTTTCGTTGTATTTCCGTTCTTAGCAGTTTTCATTAATGTAGACAATATTAGACCCTTCTACTAATAATTTTTACTAGTGCTAAATAATGCTCTTAAAATTATATTCTTTACTTTTATCAATTATTAAAAATTAACTATTATAATCAATCTTTACATTTTAGTCAAAGAAGTCTAAAACTAGACTATCACTTTGAAAAGAAGGTTACAATAACTTTATTTAATCAAATCCAATCTTTAATTGTTTTAGAAGCTCAATTAAAGAATCAGATATTTGGTAGTGCTTAAGTTGGTCGAAGGGTACAAATTTAGCATCAAGGGCATCATCGTCAGCAACAGGTGACTGGTCTAACTTATTATCGGTTTGTTCAACAAAATAATTTAGTAAAACATAATGATATTCGATCTTCCCAACGTCATCGTATATAATTTTATTGATAATTCCAGCCAATTTAGTAACTTTAACTTTAAATCCCGTTTCTTCAAAAGCCTCTCTTTCGGCAGCTACTTCTACTTTTTCACCAAGATCCAGATGTCCCCCCGGGATACTCCAATACCCGGCATCTGGATTGTATTTTCTTTTTATTAATAATAAATGATCACCTCGAATTAAGAGAATACCAACACCAATGTGGGGGAAAATCGGATAGTGTCGTAATTCAAAATTATTTATTTCTTTTTCTTCAGCCATCTCTCACTTAAGTTCTTAATATGTGTATATTCAAACAATATGATTTTTTACATAAGATGTTATCTAATATTGAATTGCATTAATATTGATTACATAGTTGTAAGTCATAAGAGAAACCATTATATATCTTAGTTTTTATTACTTTTTAGTATAAAATATTTGAAAATATATTTTATAAGGAGAGTGTATTTATTTGAATGCCGTCCCAGATTCCTTAAGTGAATCAGAAAAAAGATATAAATTTCTCATAGAAAATATTAAAGATTGCCTTTATGAATTTGAATATGATGGAACTTTAACATATGTTAGTCCCCAAATTTACGATATACTTGGATATAAGCCTGAGGAAATGATTGGAGAAAATCAATACGATTATATCCATAAAAATGACTTGTCAAGAGTCTCAGATTCCATCAATAAGGTTTCCTTACCTGGTGAAACTACTACTAATGAGTTTAAAATGCTCCATAAGAACGGTTCTTATATTGATGTGTCAGCAAAAGGGGATTTTATAAAATTCAAGGGAAGTATGAATTTCATTGGAATATTAAGGGATATCTCCGAAAGAAAGAGAGAAGAAAGATTATTATCAGAATCTGCAAGTAAATTTAAATTACTGTATGAAAACGCTCCATTAGCTTATCAATCCTTAGATTATCGTGGTAATATTTTAGACGTAAATCAAGCTTGGCTCGACTTTCTCGGATATAATAAAGAAGATGTAATTGGTAAATGGTTTGGTAGTTTTATTGAAAAAAAATACTTAAAAGTCCTTGAAACTAGATTTCCTAAATTCAAAGATGAAGGTGAAGTCATTGGTGTTGAATATGAGGTTATTAAAAAAGACGGTAGTCATGCTATAGTATCGTTTACTGGAAAAATAGCTTACGATGACAATATGAATTTTGAAAGGACTCATTGTATCTTTTATGATATAACAGAACGTAAAAAAGCTGAACAAAGATTAAAAGAATCTGAAAGGAGATATCGAGATTTATTTGAAAATTCTCCAATTGCCCTATTTGAACAAGATTTTTCTAAATTAAAAAGTTATATAGATAATTTAAGAGTTTCTGGAATAAATGATTTTGAGAAATATTTAGATGAAAATCCTGAAGAAATTAAGAAATTTTTATTCTTGATCAATTTAGTTGATGTAAATAAGAAAGTCGTGGAATTATACAATGCTAAAACCAAGGAAGATTTCATCAAAAGGAAACTCCAAGTGGAAAAGAATATATCTAAGTACATGGCTCCAGAAGTAATATTGACCAATAAGAGAGAGATACTATCATTAATAAAAGGTGATACTACGTTCGAATCAGAAGTTGTTACTAAAACCTTTACGGGTGAAAAAATTTATGTTTACATGAAAACATTGATTATTCCTGGATATGAAAATAGTTGGTCAAAAGTAATTGTCTCTCTTTTAGATATAACAGAGAAAATTAAAGCAGAAAAAGAACTAAGAGAAAGTGAAGAACGTTTCCGTTCTACTTTTGAGCAAGCCGCTGTTGGTATAGCTCATAATGCTTTAGATGGAACTTTTCTAAGAGTAAACCAAGGCCTGTGCGATATCGTAAAATATTCCCCCGAAGAACTATATAACCTTACTTTCCAAGAAATTACACATCCTGATGATCTTGATGCTGATTTAGACCATGTGTCTCAATTGTTAAACAATGAAATCCAATCATTTGTGATGGAAAAGAGGTATATTTGCAAAGATAAATCGTCGGTATGGGTTAATCTTACAGGTTCCCTTGTGAGAAAAGTGTCAGGAAAACCTAACTATTTTATTGCGGTGGTCGAAGATATAACAGAGAGAAAAAAATCAGAGCAAAATTTAAAAGATTCACAAGAAAAATTCGCTACTGCTTTTCATTCCAATCCTAACATATCGGCTATTATAAGAATGAAGGATGGTGAAATTATAGATGTGAATGAAGCGTTTTTACAAACTCTGGGATACACTCGCCATGAGCTTATCGGTAAAAAAACTGTTGATCTTAGCCTTTGGGTATACCCTGAGGAGCGAGACACATTTGTTAATGCTTTAAAAAATGAAAAAAAAGCTAAAGAGATCGAAGTATCTGTTAGGACTAAATCTGGGCAGATTCTAATTACCTTATTTTCAGGGGCGATAATTAACTTAAATAATGACCCGCATCTAATTTCAACGGCATTGGACATAACTGAGAAAAAGAGTGCAGAAATTAAGCTAAAAGAATCAGAAGAAAAGTTTAGGGTTTTAACTGAACAAAGTTTATTAGGGATCGCAATTTTGCAGGATGATAAAATTAAATACGCTAACCAAGCGATTGCCGAAATCGATGACGTAACGATTAAAGAAATGCTAGCATGGAATCCAATGGATTTCGCTAAATTAATTCATCCAGATGATCGTCATTTTGCTGTAGAACAAGGTAAAAAGAAACAAATGGGAGAAACTGAAAATATTGTTCTTCACTATTCTTATCGAATAATCACAAAAGATAACCAGTTGAAGTGGCTTGACCAATTTTCAAAAACTATCTCCTTTGAAGGAAAATCAGCTGATTTAATAACTTTAATCGATATTACTGAACTTAAAATAGCAGAACAAAAATTAATAGAGTCAGAACAAAAATTCAGAAATATCACAGAACAATCTTTAATGGGTGTAACTATCATTCAAGATGGCTTAATAAAATATATTAATAATAGACAAGCTGATATTTATGGATATTCTGTTGAAGAAGTGCTGAACTGGAAATCTAATGAATTTTTTAAAACAATTGATCCTGAGTTTCTAGAACTTGTTAAAGAACAGGTAAGAAAGAAACAATTAGGTCATGATGATGTAATAACTCATTATCAATTTAAAATTGTTAAAAAAACTGGGGAAAAAAAATGGGTTGATAATTATTCAAAAACTATCAATTATAATGGAAAACCAGCAGATTTTGTTACAAATATTGATATATCTGAACAGAAAAAGGCAGAACAACAATTAAAAGAATCTGAAGAATTTTTAAGATTAATTATAGACACTGCTCCAGTAATGTTTTGTTCATTAGACAATGAGGGAAAAGTATTATTGTATAACAAAGAGATGGAAAGGATTTTTGGATGGACACGAGAAGAAGTAGAAGATATAGATGATTTTCTAGCTAAAATATACCCAGAACCGGGAATGAGAGATATTATTATGGAAAGGGTAAAAGAATCCTCCGGAACATTTGGTGATATAGAATGGAAAGTAAATACTAAGGACGGGAATATCCGCACACAATTATGGGCTGATTTTAGACAACCTAATGGAACTCATTTTAGCGTAGGATTAGATATTACTGACAATAAAGAAGCAGAAGAAAAGTTAAAAGAATCCGAAGAGAAAATACATAATCTAGTAAATAATATTTCTGATGTTCTTATTGAGTTTAATGTCGATGGGGTACTCACATTTATTAGCCCCCAAATATTTAAGCTTATTGAATCCCGATCTGAAGAAATTATTAACTCTAAATTAATAGAATTGTTCCATCCAGAAGATCGAGATCCTTATCAAGAATCTTTTAAAACAGCATTAAATTCTAAAACTCCATTATTTTTAGAATGCAAAATAAGGCATAAGAAAGGATATTATATTCCAATATCTATTCGGGGGAGTTTTGTTGAAATCAATAATGTGAATAAATTTTTTGGTGTTATGCGCGATATTACCGAAAGGAAACAAATTGAAAATATGATTAAAAAAGAGATTAAAACTCTTAAAGAGATAGGGAAAATTAGAAATGATCTTGTCACAAGAATGTCTCATGAGTTAAAAACACCATTGGTTTCAATCTTTAGTGGAACAGAATTTCTTCTTTATGATTATGGAAATAAATTAACCGAGGAAGTTAAAACTGTTTTAAGTGATGTTCATGACGGAGGATACAGATTAAAAACTATGGTCGAGAATTTACTAACAGTCTTCGAGATTGATTCGGAAAAAATAAAATTTAGACCTACTAAAGAAAATGTTGTACGAATTATCAAGCAGTGTATTGAAGATATAATTTTCAAAGCAAATAAAAGGAATATATCTATAAATGTTGAACTTCAAGATAATTTGTTTTTAGATGTGGATAAAGACTTGATTCAGAAAGCAATTTTTAATATCATTTCAAATGCAGTTAAAAATACTCCCTCCAATGGTAATGTTTACATTAGCACCATTGAACATCATAACTATGTTGAATTAGTCATCAAGGATACGGGCGTAGGAATAACTAAAAAGGAAATGGTAGATTTATTTAAACCATTTGGGAAAATAGAAAGATATGGACAAGGATTAGATGTGGATATTGAAGGTCCTGGATTAGGATTATACATTGCAAACGAAATAATAAAGCTCCATGAAGGAGAAATAGTGTTGAAATCTAAAGGGAGGAACAAAGGTAGTACTTTTACAATTAGATTAAACGTTAAAATGAAAAATTTATAGGTATTTAAACAGAATTATAAATTAATAAGCTATTATTAAATAATTCTCACCAGTAAGCCATTGAAAACAAATGCAAATCTATTTTTGATTAAAAATCATAAATATAAAATATATAAGAGAATTAGTACTATTAAAAAATTAATACAATGTGAAATTGGTACAACCACACAAGTAAAATGAAAGGATACACCGCAAGATTAAAAGAAATAATAATTTCAAATATTTTAATTATTATTGCTCTAATGTTTATTTTATTTTTTTGGATTCTTGAATCTCTGATTGATACTTATATATTTAATCTCTATAATGACTTTTTATCTGCCATATTTACAACTGATGCCAACGAAGTTTGGTTGCGTCTGTTCATTGTGTCAAGTTTCATGGTATTTAGTATTATCAGTCAAAGAATTATCATTAAACAAAAAGTAACTGCAAAAAAATTGAAAGAGAGTGAAGAGTTGTATTTTACAACGCTTAAAAGCATAGGTGATGCTGTAATTACTACAGATCTAAATGGTAATGTATCCCTTTTAAATGAAGTGGCAACGCATTTAACTGGATGGACATTAAAAGAATCTTTAGGAAAACCAATAACAAAAATATTTAAAATAGTTAATGAACAGACCCATAAACCAATTGAAAATCCTATAGCAAGGGTGCTTAAAGAAGGTATTATAGTGGGAATAGGTAATCATTCAGTACTAATTACTAAAGATGAAAAGGAAATACCGATTGATGATAGCGGGGCACCAATAAAAGATGACAAGGGAAATATTACTGGTGTAGTATTGATTTTTCGCGACATCACCGAACGCAAGAGGGCAGAGCAAGTTTATCGAGAATCACAGAAAATCCGTCAAGAGAGATTAATAATGTTAGGTCAACTAGCTGGGGGAGTAGGTCATGAGCTTCGAAACCCACTAGGAGCAATAAAAAATGCAGCTTATTTCCTGAAAATGGCTCTTGAAAATCCTGAACTTGAGATAAAAGAAACTATAGAGATTCTAGAGAAAGAGGTACATAATTCAGAAACATTTATTAATAGTCTTCTTGGTTTCGCTCGTCCAAAACCTCCCTTATTTAGGAAAATAGAAATCAATGATATAATTCATGATATGCTTTCTAATATTGAAATACCAAGCAGCATTAGAGTTGTTAAAGAGTTTAATGAAAATTTACCAACAATTTTAGGAGACCCTGATCAAATTATTCCTGTTTTTAGAAATATAATTCTTAATGCAATCCAAGCAATGGATAAAGGTGGCAATTTGATCATCAAGACCACAACGCCTAGTAGTGAAAGAGTCTCTATATCCATAACAGATAGCGGAATAGGTATAGATAAGGAGAATATGAATAAACTCTTCGAACCACTCTTTACAACCAAAGCAAAAGGTATCGGGTTGGGATTAGCAATTTCTAAACTTTTGGTGGAAAACCATGGAGGTAATATCAAAGCACAAAGTGAAGTTGATAAAGGTAGTACCTTCACAATCGAGTTACCTATAAGTAAAGATGCAGAGGATTAATGTGTTACGGAATGAAAATATTTTAATAGTTGATGATAACATTAACCTTGCTAAGACAATGACTTTCATCTTAAAACGAAAGGGTTATGGAGTAACAACAGCTAAAGATGGATTAGAAGCTATTGTTAAAGTTAAAGAGAAACATTTTGATATAATTTTCATGGATATAAAAATGCCTATCATGAACGGCGTGGAAACATATAAAGAAATTAAAGAAATAGATAAACAAGTTGTAGTAATTATGATGACAGCTTACTCGGTTGATGAACTGATTCAAGAGGCTTTAAAGGAAGGGGCTTATGGTATTCTCTACAAACCATTAGATATCAAAAAGACACTCTCTATCATCGATGAATTAAGTGAAAAAGAACAGGGAGGATTCATCTTATTGGTTGATGACGACTTAGGGTTTTGTATTACTTTGAAAAATATATTAGCTAAGAAAAGTTATACA
Organism: uncultured archaeon; assembly: GCA_964598265.1. Taxonomy (GTDB): domain Archaea; phylum Asgardarchaeota; class Lokiarchaeia; order Sigyniarchaeales; family SOKP01; genus Loki-b32. Next base: position 2,186 of record CAZRBD010000061.1, on the reverse strand, counting down.
GTGGGAATAGCTCATACTGGTGAAGAATCGATTACTATGATTCAAGAGAAACCGTATGATATTATTTTAATTGATATGAAGTTACCTACTATAAATGGCCTAGAAACATATTTAAGAATCAAGAAAATTAACCCAAAGGTTGTAGTTATAATAATTACTGGCTATCGTCAGGAAACGTCAGCTTTAGTGAAAGAAGCAATTCAAAAAAATGCTTTTACTTGTCTGTATAAGCCTCTCAATCTTGAAATATTACTTGAATTAACTGATAAAATAATTAAGTTAAAAAAAAATAGAGAGTTTTAGGTGTTCTTAAATTTATCTCTGATCTACAACTTCCTATTTAAAATCGAATTACAAACAGTTAAAAAATAGTAATATATCTATTTTTATGAAATATAGTGTGAAATTGTTTTGAATATAATAAAACCTACTAAAAGTGGTGTGATTTTTTTATTGGTATGGCTTTATGAAGGGAGAAAAATTTGATAAGTTCAATAGAGAAGAATAATAATGATGAAGTAAAAGAGAGCATATTAATTGTTGATGATGATGAAGGGTCACTTAAAACACTTTCATTCATATTTAATAAGAGAGGTTTTAAGGTAGAGACAATTAAGACTGGAAAGGAAGCATTAGAAAAGATACAGAGAGTATTTTTTAATATAATCCTTTTAGATATTAGATTACCTGATGTCGAAGGAATAGAGCTAATAAAACCAATAAAGAAACTGCAACCTGATGTAGAAGTATTAATGATAACCGCGTATGCCAATGTTGATGCAGCAGTAGGGCTTTAAATGAAGGAGCTTCGGCTTTTATTACCAAACCCTTGAATATGAATGAAGTTTTTGCGATTATAAGGAAAATTCTTGAAAGGCAACACTTGATTATTGAAAAACGACATGCAGATGAGGCCTTACGTAGGAGTGAAGAAAAATATCGAAACACGATAAATAATTTAGATGTGGGATTCTATAAAGGAGAATTAAACGGTAAATTATTAATGCATAATCAAGCATTAAATAAAATACTTGGAATTGATGTAAATACAAGCTTAGTCGGTTTGTCAGCTTCTCAATTCTTTGCTAATCCTAAAGACCAGAATAAGTATCTCGATAATCTAACAAGAAATGGATTTATTAGAAATTTCAATGCTCAAATAAGAAAACCTGATGGAGAACATATTATGGTTGAATTAAATTCTCATTTAATAAAGAAAAATAGAGGAGAAACCTTATTAGTAGAAGGGACAGTTCTTGATATCACTGAAAAATTCAGATTTGAACAAAGACTAAAAGAATCTGAAGAAAAGGTAAGAAATCTTGTAAATAATATTTCCGATGTTCTTATAGAAGCGGATACTAAAGGAGTAATTACTTTTATAAGCCCACAAATATGCAACATTATCAGTTATCAAGCAAAAGAAATAACTGGAACTAAATTAATAGAACATGTCAACCCAGAAGATCTACAATTTAATCAGGAATCTTTTAAAAAAGCGTTAAAGTCTAGATCTCCTATATCTTTAGAATGTAGAATAAGACATAAGAAGGGATACTATATACCAATTTCTCTTAGAGGAAGTTTTGTTAAAATCAGGAATACATCTAAATTTTATGGAATTATCAGAGATATAACTGAAAGAAGAAGAGTTGACGATATGATTAATAGAGAAATTAAAAAACTTAAAGAGTTAGATAGAATTAGAAATGATCTAGTAACGAGGATGTCTCATGAACTAAAAACCCCATTAGTTTCAATCTTTAGCGGAGCTAAATTTCTTTTAAACGATTTTACTGTTAAATTGGATAATGGTGTAAGAAGTATAATAAGAAATATTTATGAAGGAAGTTTCAGATTAAATAATATGGTCGATAACTTGCTAACAGTCTTTGAAATCGATTCACAAACAATTAAGTTAAATAAATCAAAAGAGAATCTAATACCGATTATCACACAATGTATTGAAGATATAATGTTCCTAACAAATAAAAGGAATGTATCTATAAATGTTGAACTTCTTGATAATTTGTTTTTAGATGTGGACAAAGACTTGATTAAAAAAGCCACCTTTAATATCATTTCAAATGCTGTTAAAAATACTCCCTCCAATGGGAATGTTTACATTAGTACCATTGAACATCATAACTATGTTGAATTAGTCATCAAGGATACGGGCGTAGGAA